>CAZHOC010000541.1:0-4691 GCA_964534295.1 uncultured Bacteroidia bacterium
ACAAACTCACCACTCCCTGCCGTGCAAGCGTTACCCCTCCAATAGAGAAGATCTCCGCCACGATTTTTTTCTGTGGCCTTAGGGCAGCTGTGGTTATCCGTAATTCAGACTTACCAAAGAAGAAAAACCAAGTGGTGTAAGCGGCACTCATCATATAGGAAATAGAAGTAGCCCAAGCCGCGCCTTCTAAGCCCCAATCAAAACCAAGAATAAAAATCGGATCCAAGATCAAGTTGACAATGGCAGGCACCATCAGGGTCAGCATGGCTGCTCTTGGTTCACCTTCTGCCCGGATGATATTATTACTCATCATGGCCCAGGCCAAGAAGGGAACCCCAATCAAAATGATTTGAAAGTATTGGGAGGCAGGTTCCAAAATATCACCATTGGCCCCAAAGAATACGAGGATTTCTTTTTCAAAAATAAAGCCGAGGATAACGATAAATATGGCTAGACTCGAGGTCAGTCCCAATTGGTTCCCAAAGGTTAAATTGGCCTTTTCATTGTCTTCACTTCCTAATGCTCTTGAAATAATAGAACCACCCCCGATTCCAATCGCCATACCAATGGAGGAAATCAAGAAAGTAATGGGCAAGACTACGGTAATGGCAGCAATCGCCAGAGAGCCTACATATTGCCCCACAAAGATGGTATCGACTATGCCATAAATGGACATAATCAAAATACCGATAGAAGCAGGAACAGATTGTTTTACCAGGAGGCTACTAATTTTAGCCGTGCCCAACTCTTGGGAGTGTTTGCTCATGGGAGCGAATTTACTTGATTTAGAGATTAATACCCGAGCCTAAACCTACGACAAGTTTACAGGCCTAGTTCAGGCGCGGGTTGCGAATGTTGGGATTTCAACCAAAATGAGCAGGATTTAGTTATTGAGCATTAAGGGAAGATTTTCGAATGATCAGCTCCGTAGACAGGATTAACTGTTCTGGTTCAGGGTTTTCCTCTTGACTATCTAATTGAGCCAATAACATTTTTGCCGCCTCGGCGCCCATTTTTCTCATCGGGAAGGAAACAGTAGTAATCGAAGGCTCAACAAATTCGGTATAGGCTTCATTGTTAAAACTGGCCAAGGCCATATCGCGAGGGATTTTAAGCCCCTTTTCTTCCAAAGCGATTTTTGCCCCTATCGCGGCACTATCCGAAACCGCTAATAAGGCTTCAGGAGGATTATCCATTGCCATAAGTTCTTCAACCGCTTCTTTGCCATCCACTCTTCTAAAGCCTTTTTCGACAATCAGGGTCTCATCTTCTTCGATGCCGGCTTCATCAAGGGCTTCCAGATATCCTTGCAACCTTTGCTGACTGACCAACAAACGCTGAGGTCCGGCAAGATGAGCAATCCTTCGATAACCTTGTTGGATTAGATGCTTGGTGGCTTTATAAGCAGCATCGAAATTATCAACTAAAACCTGGGGGAAGGTTCCGTGCCCAAACACTCGATCAAAAAGAACCACCGGAACGCCTTTCCGACGCAGATTATGAATATGCTCGAAATCTTGGGTTTCACCTGAAATAGAGAGCAATAAGCCATCAATGCGATTGGAAACCAGGGTTTGGATTACCTTTTTTTCAGTGTCAAAGGATTCCTGTGATTGACACAGTATAATTTGATAGCCAGCCGCAGCCGCTACCTCCTCAGCCGCACTTAAGGCGTGGGAGAAATAAGGAAAACTAATATTGGGGACCACTACCCCAATAGTAAAGGTCCTTCGGTGCACGAGACTCAATGCAACTTGATCTGGTTGATAATCCAGCTTTTCTGCGAGTTCCTTCACCGCATCTCGCGTTTCCTTTTTGACGTTTGGATGCCCCCTTAATGCGCGTGAAACTGTGGACTTCGAGATCCCCAATTCTCTCGCTAAATCCTTGATAGTAATCCTTTGGTGATTCATTAATGCAGATTATGCAAAAGCTGGGAAAAGTGCAACCGTTCCCAGCTATCGAAAGAACAACCGTTCCCAGTGAAAGCTGCCTTTTTGTGAGAATGGGTTTTTCGTAAATCGTGAAAAAGGACACTCCTATGATTGGGCAGAACTCATTTGACATCCAAGACAAGGTGATCGCGATTACTGGCGGTGGCGGCGTTTTGGGTAGTAATATGGCCACCTACTTGGCCAGGCAGGGGGCAAAAATTGCCGTACTGGACCTTAGAGCAGAATTAGCGATTGCCAATGCTGAAAAAATCACCGCAGAAGGCGGTGAGGCCATCGGCTTAGCTGCCAATGTGCTCGATCAGGAGTCATTGGAAAATGCGCTCGATACGATCGTAAATCGCTTTGGCAAAGTAGATGGTTTGATTAATGCCGCTGGAGGCAATATGCCGGGCGCGACCATTGGTCCAGATAGCGATATTTTTTCTCTATCGATAGAGGCTTTTCAAAAAGTAAGCGAGCTTAATCTCAATGGTTCTGTCCTTCCTTCTTTGGTATTTGGCAAGCATATGGTGGCCCATAATGCAGGAGTCATTATCAATATATCTTCCATGACAGCTCAAAGAGCCATCAGTAGAGTGGTTGGATATTCAGCTGCGAAGGCAGCTATTGATAATTACACCAAATGGCTTGCCTGTGAATTTGCGCTCAAATTTGGAGACGGATTACGAGTAAATGCCATAGCCCCGGGCTTTTTTATTGGCGATCAAAATCGCAAGCTGCTACTCAAAGAAGATGGCAGTCTTACCGATAGAGGAGCTTCTATTATCAAGCAAACTCCTATGGGACGCTTTGGAGACGCAGATGAACTCAATGGAACCATCCACTGGTTGCTCAGCGAAGCTGCTCGCTTTGTCACTGGAATCGTAGTCCCCATAGATGGAGGCTTTAGTGCCTATAGCGGTATTTAGGCTATATATATGTCCCTAATCCTTGGGGGCCTCAATAAGTTTTTCTAAATCGGAATAGACTCAATACAATGATACAATCTTGGCGTTGGTACGGCCCCAATGATCCCGTTAGCTTAGACAGTGTCCAACAAGCAGGAGCCACTGATATCGTAACGGCCCTTCACCATATACCCAATGGGGAGGTATGGAGCATAGCTGAAATTCAAAAGCGGCAAAAAGAAGTCAGTTGGGATAGCAAAAGACAACAAGAGAGACCACTAATTTGGTCTGTGGTCGAGAGTATTCCAGTACATGAGGAAATCAAGACAGCTGGCCCTAATCGGGAACGCTACATCGCCAATTACCAAGAAAGTATCCGTAACCTAGGCGCTTGCGGCATCGAGATTGTTTGCTACAATTTCATGCCTGTTTTGGATTGGACCCGTACTGATCTGGCCTATCCTATGCCAGATGGCTCCGAAGCTTTACGCTTTGAAGCAGCCGCTCTGGCCGCTTTCGATCTATTTATTCTTGAAAGAGAGAATGCAGAAAAGGACTACACCGAAGAGCAAATCCTGCGAGCAGGGACCTTGTTTCAAAGCATGGATGAGGCAGCCAAATCGCTTTTGCAAAAAAATATTATCGCTGGCTTACCTGGCGCTGAAGAAGGATATACCCTCGATCAATTAAGAGCGGTTTTAGCGACCTATGATGGAATTGGCTCGGAAGGCTTAAAACAGAATCTCGTTTATTTCCTTGAAGCCATCATTCCAGTGGCCGAAAAGGCAGGCGTTAGGATGGCGATTCATCCTGATGACCCTCCATTTCCACTCCTAGGATTGCCTAGAGTGGTGAGTACTGAAAGTGATATTCAGTATCTTTTTGAGACGGTGGACAGCCCTGCCAATGGTCTCACTTATTGTACTGGCTCATTTGGAGTACGTTCTGATAATAATTTGCCACAAATGGTTAGACGTTTAGGAGAGCGCATTCATTTTGTACATTTACGCAGTACGCGCAGAGATGAATTTGGCAATTTCCACGAAGCGGACCACCTTGATGGAGATGTAGATATGTTTGCGGTAGTGCAAGCTTTAATCGAAGAAGAGAATAAGCGTTCGGCGAATAGCCGTAAAGACGCACAAATCCCCATGAGGCCAGACCATGGACATCAAATGCTAGATGATCTGCACAAAAAAAATAATCCCGGCTACTCAGCTATCGGCAGATTAAGGGGTTTGGCCGAAATCCGCGGACTAGAATTGGCTATAAATCGACTAACTGAAAATATTACCAAAAAAAGCTACTAAAAATGAAGACCCTAACTGCTGCAAGCGTATTGGCGATCATACTCCTAAGCGTAATGGCTTGGAAGCCTTTAGAAAAAGAGGAGTCCCAGATGGTTACTCCTACGGAGAACGCTGAGTCTGCTTGGACAATGCTATTCAATGGCAAAGATTTTACAGGTTGGAAACAACTCAATGGAGAAGCCAAATACACCATCGAAAATGGTGAAATCGTCGGTACTACCGTCTCTAACACCCCCAATAGCTTCATGGCTACGGAAAAGTTGTACGGTGATTTCATCCTTGAACTTGACTTCAAAGTAGATCCAGCGATGAATTCGGGTATCCAAATTCGCTCCAATAGCTTGCCTGAGTACCGGGACGGAAGAGTGCATGGCTACCAAATGGAAATTGATCCATCCCCTCGTGCCTGGACAGGCGGCATTTATGATGAAGCAAGAAGGGGATGGTTATATCCCTTAGAGCAGAACCCTCCTGCACGCAAAGCTTTCCGCCAAAATCAGTGGAATCACTATCGTGTGGAATGTATCGGCAACTCTATT
>CAZHOC010000542.1:0-4674 GCA_964534295.1 uncultured Bacteroidia bacterium
TGATGGCGAAGGAGGTTTTTGCCAGTCTGCGGGTGCATGAATCTGTGCCTTCTATCCAACCTACGCATGCCATCTCCGATGCTCCTTGGGTAGGCCAGCGAATCGGGGATCGTATCCAAAAGTCCTATCCCGGGCAGACTTTGTTGGAGGCCTGCGGCAAAATTGTCTATGGTACTGACTTTCCTGTCGAGTCTCCCGATCCGTTGGCAACTTTTCGCGCGAGTGTCTTACGAGAAGTTGAGGGGGAAGTTTTCCTCTCCGAGGAACGACTAAGTGCACAAAATACCTTGTCGGCGATGACAGAATGGGCTGCATTTTCAGCTTTTTGGGAAGCGGATCGAGGAAGTTTGCAGCCCGGAAAATGGGCCGATATGATCATTTTGGACCGAAATTTGCTAGGGGAACGGCCTGAGGATGTGCGTTTTACCAAGCTTTTACAAACTTGGTCGGCTGGAAAAGTGGTTTTTTAGCCATTTAATGCATAAATTGAGCCAATCATTGGGGAGTTCTTTTCTAGCCGACCTTCCATTTTTTGAAGCGTTTTTTTGAGTGTTTGCCACACTTTTTGTCCCATTTAGGTAAAAAAAATTACCAATCGGGAAAAAAGAATATGGCCTTAGCAATTAAAATCGGTATTTCGAAATGTCTATCCCAGTGAAATAATTTCCCTGCACAAATAAATATATGCTTAAACAAAACCAGCAGCTAAAACTCCTGCAGAAAATCTCGCCTCAGCAGATTCAGTTTATTAAACTATTGCAGGTTCCTACAGCATCGCTGGAACAGCGTATAAAGGAGGAATTAGAGAAAAATCCCGCCCTTGATGAGCTCAATCTTGGCTTTGGTGAAGAGAAGCCCAAAGGAGAGTATGATGACCTTGATAAGAAGGATGATGCTCCGGCAGCTGATGAAAGCCTGAGTTCTGATTACGGCATGGAAGATGATCTCGCCAGCGATGGTTATGACTACCGGACTCGACTCCCATCAGGTGGCGACTCAGATGATGATGATTATGAGGCGCCAATTGTGCAGATGAAATCCCTCTATGACTCAATGATGGAGCAGATGAGCATGGTGCCTTTGACAGAGCACGAACAGCTCATTGCAGAACATATCATCGGTAATATCGATGAGGATGGCTATCTGAGAGGCAAGGGGACCATGGACCCGATCAAGGCCATTGTCAACTATATGGCTTTTCGTCAGCAAATCTCCACTTCGGTCGATGAGGTAGAAGGACTCTTATTCAAAATCCAAAGATTTGATCCAGCTGGCGTTGGCGCGAGAGACTTGCAAGAATGTCTATTGCTGCAACTAGAGAGAAAAGAACCTCAAACAGAGGAAGTAGAGCTCGCTTATGAGCTACTCGATAAATACTTTGAGGAGTTTAAGAAAAAACACTTCTCGAAGATTCGTTCCCGCTTAGGGATCTCAGAAGAAAAACTGACCCTCGTTTACGGCTTAATCAAAAAGCTAAATCCTAAGCCCGGCGAATCTCAATCAGTCATCAAGCATGAATACATCATTCCTGATTTCATCTTGACCACTGAAAACAATCAGATTCATATCCGCCTCAATAACCGCAATGCGCCTGACCTTAAAGTTAGTCGTAACTATGTCAATATGTACCGTGAGTACAAAGGCATGCAAAAGGTCCAGAAGAACGCAGCGGTAAAAGAGACCCTAGACTTCGTTAAGCAGCGTATAGAGGCCGCACAGTGGTTTATTGACGCCATTAAGCAACGGCAGTTCACCCTACTTAATACCATGGAAACTATCGCGGCCAAGCAAAAGGCATTTTTCCTTTCTGGTGGCGATGAGAAGAAACTCCGTCCGATGATTTTGAAAGATATTGCGGACGAAATCCATATGGATATCTCTACGGTCAGCCGCGTTGCTAATAGCAAATACGTACAGACGGAATTCGGTATTTACCCACTGAAGTTTTTCTTCACGGAGGGTATCGAGACTGAAGACGGTATGGTGTCAAACCGTGAGGTGAAGAGTGCCTTGCAAGAGATCATCGATGCGGAAAGCAAGCGCCGCCCTCTCTCCGATGACAAGATCGCGGTCCTGCTCAAGGACAAAGGCTATAACATCGCCCGTCGTACTGTCGCCAAATATCGCGAACAGCTTGGGGTTCCGGTGGCTCGTCTCCGCAAGGAGGTATCCTAGTAGTTTTACGGCTCTGATTCTTTTTTCATTTACCGCTGCGCGGAACGCTCAGTCCTATGGTTCTACTTGCTAAGGTCTGTGAAGTTCCTTTTCCAACAGTTGTTTTCCGGATATTATTTTTGACAATTTCGTTTAAACTTTGTCTTGATTGTCAATTTTTTATAATGTTGGGCTGATTTTGTAATGAAATGAGTAACTATATCGCCAAAAACCTGCGTTACCTTCGTCGTGGCCTTAAATTAAGCCAGGAAGGACTCGCCAAAATGATAGATATGAATCGAGGCAATATTGCCTCTTATGAAAAGGGGACGGCAGAACCTAATGCGGCAAAGCTAATGCGTATTAGCCGTTTCTTTTCCGTAAGCCTTAGCGATTTTATCGAAAAAGACCTTGAGGAATTTGACAAAGCCCCTCGCAATTATCGCACAGATTTTAAATCATTGGTTGCTCTCCAGGCCTCTAAAACCCGAGAAGAGATCGAACAAATTCTGATTGAGTTTGAACGATTAGAGAAGATTTATGAGGGCCAGCTTGAACTGCACAATTTTCAACTGTCGAAATACGATACCCAGACCGCTAATACACGCATGTTGATCAACGATCACGAAAGACTACTTGAAGTAAGCGGAGAAATGCTGCGCTTATTTAAAGAGATTACGGGTCAAATTTCGGTCGTAAGTGCTAAAGGGGATCTTGCTAAAGATGCGGGAAATTAAAAAAGCCCTCAAAATTGAGGGCTGAGATATTGAGTCGTAGGTTTATTTCTTACTTGCTGCTGGGGTACTGAGTAAATATGAGGCTAGCATCCAGCGATTTTTTTCCGTGGCTTTAAGATAGCCTGAAATTAGATCGGTAGTCGCTTCATCGCCTTCTTCGTTGGCGCTTTTTAAGCACTCTCTCATCAAATTGACCATTATGTCTAGGTCCCCTAATACTTCTGCTACCATTTCATCTGGAGTTGGCCTATCGATAGGCTCTTTGATCTGAGCTTCTGCTAGATATATTTTTAGTGTGCTACTTGGCCGATAGCCAAGAGTGAGAATACGTTCTGCAACTGCATCTATTTGCGATTTTACTTGGTTATACATATCCTCGAACTTACGATGGAGCTCAAAGAAATTCTGTCCATATACGTTCCAATGGAAGTTTCGCAACTTTTGATAATGGATGTGGTAGTTGATGAGTAGCTGGTCTAACTTTTCTACGGTCTGAACCGCTTTAATAGGATTATAGGGTATGTTATTCATAATATTTTTTAAGTGAAAAAAGAGGGCCGTGAGACATTGGGCCTAGGTCTCGATCAAGAATGGATCTCTGGCTACTTAAAATAAGAGCAGAGGAGTTTTCATATCAGCTATCAAGCGTTTGCTTAGATCGGGTACGAGAGCTTGCTGCCACATCTTTTGCTCAGAAGTGGCCATGGAAATCATGTCAAGCTGTTGATTATCTATTAGCTGATATAGGTCCTCTAAGGATTCGCTCTTGTGGAGCTGGTGGGTGTGTAACTTTTTATTGCCGGTATATTGGGCAGCCACAACTTCAAAAGCACTCATCTTAGCTTTCGTGAGAAAATCATATTCATCATCTAAGTATAAAATCTCTATCTCACTATTGATCGCATCGGCGACCTGAGCCAATTGATGGAACTTGGGTAAGTTGATACGTTTGGGTTGGGTGATAAATAAGGTTTTACCGACAGGAATATGGCTGCTATCCTGAGGAACCAAAAGGGTAGGGCTATCAGTCTTTTTGGCTAAGCGGCTAGCAATCGTGTTTAGGGGAGTGGAATTGAGTTCGGCCGTATATGGGGCCTCGGTTAGCACGCTTAGGTATCTTCGTTTCCTTTGCTGAATTTTGATCCTCTGGGTCCACTTCCTTCCACTCTCAACGATAATATCTGTGGCAATTTTACCCTTACTTTCTTGCTGGACTTTTTCACAAAGGGCTTCAAGCTTTTGGACTGCTTCCAGCTGAGCATAGCTCATACCGGGACTTTCTACTAGGCTAGAGCGCACATCTCCTGCTGCTACCATTGTTTTTGGCTTTTGCGATTCCACCATATGGAGAAATGTGATGGGGAGTTCTAGTTTTGTAGCTAGATAAAGACCGTAGTCTATAGCAGTGTCAATATTTTGTTCATTGTGGGTTGGAATGAGGATAGAGTGGAATCTAATTAGCATAAAATGATTAAAAGTGGATAATAATTTTGATTGTTGTCAATTTTATTTACGATAATAATCCTAAAAGGTTTTATTTTTTACATATTCTGCGAATCTTATGTCCCTTTGGATTAAAAAAATAGCCGTTCTGCGAAGCAGAACGGCTAATAAAACTTATTAGATACTTATTATCTCAACAGCGTGATCGTGCGAGAATCAAAGTAGTCATTACCATTATTGTCTTGGTAGCGGACGTGGTAGACGTAAACGCCTTCTGGTACATCAGCTCCTTGCAGGTCCTTACCATCCCAAGCGAAGTTAGGATCACTGGACTCATAGA
>CAZHOC010000543.1:0-4671 GCA_964534295.1 uncultured Bacteroidia bacterium
CAAAAGACCAATTTCCTAACATCTCAAACATGGTGTGATGATAGGTATCATGGCCGACTTCTTCGAGGTCGTTGTGCTTTCCGGAAACGCGCAAACACTTCTGAGTATCGGCGACTCTTTGAAATTCTGGATTTTTTAAACCAAGAAATATGTCTTTAAATGGATTCATTCCAGCATTTGTAAACATCAGCGTCGGATCGTCTTTAACAACGATGGGGGCGGATTTTACGACCTGATGATTTTTGCTGGCAAAGAAGTTTAGGAAGGTCTCTCTTATTTTTCTTGAAGAAATCATTTATTTCTATTCTTGTATGATCTATTGTAAATAATTACTCGATGGTTTGTTTGTGGATATAAAATTTTTGTTAAATTTGGCTCACAAGATTTACATATTCACACCGGATATCAAAATCTTACGTCAAACTTGCTCCAATTGTGATCCCAAACAACGGTCCAAATTAATCAAAATCCCCTGTTCTTATGGCAAGAAAAGTGAGATACTATTATGATGAAGAGAGTTGCACATTCCAGGAGGAGAAAACTACGCCCAAGTCGATAATCCGATACACGGCTTCCCTATTCTCTCTCGCAGCTTTGCTCGCCTTCACAGGACTCGCGATCTACTTCTTTGCTTACGATGATCCAAAGAATGCTCTTTTAAAAAGCGAAAACCAAGAATTGGTTAATCGCATCCAGGAATTCAATCGTCAATTTGCTTCTTTAGAGTCTCGCGTAGACTCTCTACAAACCAATGACAAATACTACCGTAGTATTCTCGGTATCGAGGCTATCGCGCAAGGTATTTGGGATGGTGGTACTGGTGGTGCTGAAAACATTTACAGCCCTAATATGCCAGATGAGCTTATTGATGCCGAAAAAACCATCGGCAAACTCGATCAGAAAGTTACTATCCAAAATAGCAGCTATAAGGTCTTATACGATCTTCTAGATTCTAAAGAAGCGGAGTTGCGTCATACTCCAGCTATCCGTCCTGTTCCGGGACGTATTATTTCAGGTTTTGGTATGCGTATGCACCCAATCCTAAAATATCGTAAACCACACACTGGTTTGGATATGCAAGCTGATAAAGGTACTCCTGTACGTGCTAGTGCAGACGGTATCGTAAAGTTTGCAGGTCGTAGCCGCGGTGGTTATGGTATTCAAGTACACATCAATCATGGTACTTTTGGCTATGAGTCTAAGTACGCTCACCTTAAAGCGGTGAACGTAAAGCAAGGCCAAAAAGTAAATCGTGGTGATATCATCGGATGGTCCGGTAACACTGGCCTTTCTAAAGGTCCTCACCTTCACTATGAGATTGTACACAACAACAAGAAGATTAATCCAATCGATTACTTCTACGGCGATCTATCTCCAGAAGAGTATGTAAAAGCCCGCGAAGAAGCGAAAGTGGATAATATGTCTATGGACTAATATCTTTTACTAAAACATAGCTTTCGGTTTGAATCCAGTTGAAGAAATCATACCAAAGCAGTACTATACAATTGGAGAGGTAGCTAAAGAATTAGATCTTACTACCTCTCTAATTCGTTTTTGGGAGACTGAATTCCGGGAAATCAATCCAAAGAAAAACCGGAAAGGGAATCGTGTGTACACACCTAAGGATATCGAAGTCCTGCGCAAGATTCATTATCTCCTCAAAATCAAGAAATACACCATCAAAGGCGCTAAGGAGCGTATCCGCAAAGATCAGAAAGGCATCGAAGAGGAATTACAATTGCGGGAAACTTTACTAAAATTGCGCGCTTTCTTGCTCGAATTAAAAGAATCTTTGTAGATTTGCTTCCCCTTACAAAATAAGGTCCGTTCGGGATGTAGCTCAGTCCGGTTAGAGTACACGTCTGGGGGGCGTGGGGCCGGCAGTTCGAATCTGCCCATCCCGACAACAAATCAACCCGCTATGAACAAATTCATAGCGGGTTTTCTATTTCCCTTCCATTCTATTTCTCAACATTTGTTGAGAGACTAGTACGACTTCTCCTAGTAACTTTGCCTCGCTTTCAGTTAGTAAACCCATTCAAAAAAAGAAAGATGAATCAGCAAAGTTTCACCTCCGGTCTTTTGATCGCCTTTTTGCTAACAACTCACTTTAGCATGGCTCAAGTTATCCGCAATGGTGTAGAGGCTAATCAAAATCAAAAAGCTCTAGCCACCAACCAGGCGCAGTTAGACCGAGATATAAATGAATTGGCTAGCTTCAACGCTAAACTAGATCAGTTCAAAACTGCCTTTGCTAACAAAAACGCCTCTCAGGTTTTGGCGCTAAAAGCGAGTCTTATTGCTGATATGCAGCGTGAGATAGAACAGAGCGAAAATAAAACCGTCCAAGACAAACGCGAGCTCAACCAAAGTCAAGCGGAAACCGCAAGTTCCAATAGAGAGGTCAAACGTAGTCGTTATGATCGTGCTACCCCTGATAGTGATATGGGTGATGGTCGAGACTTGAGGGATGATCGTAGAGATCGAATGGGAGATCAGCGAGATGCCCAAGACGATAGAAATGATCTAAAGCAGCAAATCGCTCGCACCAATCGCCAAAAAGAAATATACGCTCTAATCAAAGCTTTCGATTTTGCTTTCGAGCCTTCTCTGGCCCAAAAAGCTGCGGCAAATATGAATTTGCTCCAAGAATTTGCAGCTACTATGGAAAAAGACATCGCTTCTACCAAAGCGGAGATTGTAGAAGATAAAATGGAAGTACGGGAAGATCGTAGGGAACGGAGAGAAGATGTCCGTGAAGTAAGAGAAAGACGAAGAAATTGATAGATTGTTAGTGGGAAGTGCTTTTAACTAGCTCTTCCTTCTAATTTCTCCCCAATGATTTAGTCTTGAATAAGAATGAGGGAAAGACTCAAGCTTAGTACCGAAGTATTTATTGCGGCTTCCTCCCTATTAGGCTGGATTGGGATTGGCACCCTCCTTTTTCACAGGCTTGAGCCTTGGACATGGATCCAATCATTTTACTTCAGCGTAGTTACAATTACCACCGTAGGCTTTGGTGATTTGACGCCTAGCACTGAGATAAGCAGACTTTTTACGGCTATTTATATCCTGATTGGGGTAAGTATTGGGATCGTCACCCTCAGTATCATTGGCTCAGCAATTTTAAAATCTAGAGAAGTTCGCTATCAAAAAAGGGAAGAAAAGAGAAATCAAAGTGGCGAGCATCGTGCAGAATAAGCTGAATCACAAATTCCTGTCAAAGGGAATTTCACCCACGCTCTACTAGCTGATTTTTCCTATCTTCTATTCAACAAAAACACGCTTATGAAACACTTTTTCCTTTTCTGCCTGATGAGTTTCCAATTGCTCTGGGCCCAGAATGGTCAAAAAGTGCAAATTCTCGTAGAGGAAGGAGCACAATTTCATCCGCTCGCCGAGCTAGTAAAACAGGAACTTTCTGCGATTGCTTTAGGTCGGCTTGAGCTTAGCTATGAAACCGTAAGCGCGAGCGAGGCGACTACAGACTCCCCCGATCTCATCATTAGCATCGGCCTATCTGTCAGTCAAAAGTTGATTAATCAGAAGGATTACCCCACTCCCGTTATCATCGGAACGGTCTTAGATCCAGATTTGCAAGGCTTGCCAAGTACCCCAGATGGCACTTCTGGCCAATCCAATCTGAACTATATTATGAATCCATTCGATGTTGAAGCGGATTTGGCCTATTTCCGCTTGATGCATCCTTTCAAGCAACTTGCCATTGTTGCAGATGAAAATCTGGTCCAACTAGATGATGCTTTTACGCAAAGCCTTCTCTCTCTCGGCAAGGATGGAGAATCGATTGAGATCGTTAGAGTTGCTGATATTAGTGCAGAGGGCATTATTTCAGCTTTACCGAGCGGGACGGATGCAGTATATTTTCTCCCTTTGGGGAACGCTTTTCCATCTAATAAGCGACCGCATTTATTTGACATCATTAGTCAAAAAGGCCTCCCCAGCTTCGTCTTGATGGGAAGTGATTGGGTAGAAGAAGGCGCTATGGCGAGTCGTGCGCCCAATCAATCTGGCCAAATACTCGCTCGTCGCATCGCGCTCAACGCCCTGGCGATCCTAGAAGGAGAAAATGCCAGCGAACAAACTGTAAACACGGTAGATGCAGGGGATGACTTCGTAATCAACCTAAAGGCAGTAGAGCAAAGTGGCGTCTATCCGTCCTGGGAGGCTTTTGGGCAAGCGCGCTTGCTAAACGTAGCTCAGCAACCTACCGGAAATGCGGTCAATCTACGCGCTGTCATCAGTGAGGCACTTACTCAAAACCTCAGCTACCAAATAGCCGAGCTTGAGACTCAGGCTGGTGCCCAAGAGGTCAAGCTTGCTGTAGCGGAGCTATTGCCTAGCTTGGATCTCAGCACGAGTTTTGTAGCCATTGACCAGGCTCGCTCAGCCGCCTCTTTTGGTTCGAATCAACCTTATACTTGGTCTGCTACTGCTGAATTGCAGCAGGCAGTCCTCGTCGAACCTCTTTTGGCTAATCTCCGCATCCAAAATCTCATCCAAGCCACTCGCGTTGCGAGTCAAGACCAAACTGAATTAGACGTAGTCTTAGAGGTCACAGAAGCCTATTTCAGTATTCTGCTGGCGAGAAATGTGGTCCTACTCCAAAATCAAAACGTAGACAATACGCGACTCAACTTAAACCTAGACCGT
>CAZHOC010000544.1:0-4670 GCA_964534295.1 uncultured Bacteroidia bacterium
AACGGGTATCGGCCCGACATTGAAAACTGCATCCAAGGGAGGAACCTGACCGAGGGGATGACCGTGCTCCAAATAATGTGCTTTTTCCCACTGCCAAGCCTCAATATCCTCTCCAAACTGCTTTTCAAGCTCATTGATGGTCTTTTCCCAGGCTGCGCTAACGATTTGTCCTCGAGTCTCTTGAGCATCTGTATGCTGATTATCCCACCAAGGAGACTGAGCGTTCCGCAGCAGGCGGTCTAAAGAACTTTGCACCAAATAGGAACTAACAACTGTATGAAAATCTTCATATCCCAATTCATCCTCCATTTGGAGGCGAAGGGTATGATAGAGGAGCTTATAATAGATCGTAGGCGCGATGGCCTTAGCCGTATGGCTGCCATCCCATTGAGATAGGCGTTCGCGAGCAGCGGCCCCTACCTCAGAATCTAGGTCCGCCAATAAGCCCGCCACTAAAGTAGTGAGATTGGGCCCAGTATGGTCGTTGATCATTTCCCGTACCCCTTCGGCGTCCCACGTTTGACGCGCTTCGAGTAGTTGGACGATACGCTTGGCACGATGATCAGCCGCATAATAGCCGGGATAATAGCCTCCGGGCAGAGAATCATGCTGATTATTGGCTGAATACACATAGCCCCATGGTGGATTGACAGATCGCGGGTTGTCCTTGAAGTCATAATAACCAAGCAACTCATCCTCCCCGCTGCTACCGTCTAGGTATAGTTTGGTGTTTACATGCTCTGGAAAACGGGCCAACTTCGCACTGGACCAGGAGGCAATATTGCCTTCTACATCGCCATACATCACATTGAGTCCAGGAGCGATGATTTGACTAGCGGATTGCTCTAATTCGGCCATGCTTTGCCCATGCGCCAAGCCATAGGCCGGAATCATGAGATTATTGGCTTGCTGTAGATATATCCACCAAAGTGCGATGGGCGCTTCGGACTGTACTTCTTTAAAGGCATCATTGACGATAGGACCATGACGAGACGTACGTAGGGTGATAGTAGTATCATTTCCGTCTTTGACTTTGATGGTTTGCTCTTCAAGCTCTAAATCTTCCCAATGATCTTTGAACCAAACTTGGTTGGGATTATCTGGATTTAGCTTCTCACGATAGAAATGAGTGTCATCATTGAGAAACATGGTCAGGCCAATGGCATGATGCTTATTGTGCCCGATGGGTGCAAAAGGATAGCCTGCAAGGTGATAGCCATACCAGCTAAAATCGGGGGTCTCTAGATGGGCTTCAAACCATACTGAAGGTTGCCCATAACCGATATGAGGATCGTTGGCGAATATCACCGAGCCAGAAGCAGAGCGCTCAGGAGCGATCACCCAACTATTGCTGCCTTGCAATAGAGGCACGGGCAATTTTTTTAGCGCCGCTTGGACCTTACTACCAAAGCTTGCCTCAGTGCTTGCCATGCTAGAATCACGAAATGAATGAATCCGCTGGGTTTCATCGCGATAATCTAGGTTTATGTCCGCCAAATAATCGGGACCCAAGCGTTGCGCGATGCGCTCCACCACAGGCTCCTGCGTAAGGCCGGAGGCAAATCCATAAGCCATAAAGCCGGATACATTGTAAAGATCTACGAGGGTAAAAGGTGATTTCTCTATCCCCATAATGCCAAACTCAATCGGGTCATCTCCCTGCTCAATGAAGGCATTGATCCCATCAAGATATGCTTGGGCGGCAATCTGATAGGGTTCAGTTTCAGAGGCATGATAAGTCTCGACCGATTGGCGAGCGATCTTTTCCAGTCCTACGGTGCGAAATAAAATGTCTGTTTCGATCAAGTCTGGGCCAATTACTTCAGCCAAGCGACCACTAGCGGCTCGCCTAATCATCTCCATCTGAAACAAACGCTCACTAGCATGCACAAAGCCAAGGGCATAATAGACATCGCGTTCGCTGGAAGCGTAAATATGAGGGATACCAAAGTCATCAAACAATACTTCTGCCTCAGCCTCTAGACCTTGAAGCGTAAACTCGCCCTCATAGTCAGGACTGTCAGACTGGAGATAATACCAAGCACCGAAACCGCTAACAATTACTAATAGCAGCAGGATCAGCAAAAAAGATCGTAATAGTTTCACAGAGAGGGGATTTAGGTGTGGGAAAGCGTCTGGCAATAAATATTTTTCGAGGAAATTAACAAAGCGGCGGTGAAGAAAGTTTGTAGATAATGATGCAGAAGACTTTCACTAAAGCGGATATATTAAATCTACCAAAGGAGTATCGCCGTAATCTGATCAATTCAGTGGGTGGCTTCAAGAGCTTAGCTCTGGTTGGTACGATTGACCGAGAGGGTCAGACCAATCTCTCTTTGATCAGCTCCATCATTCATGTGGGTGCAAATCCGCCCTTAATTGGGATGTTGATGCGCCCTCACGTAGTGCCGAGACATACGATCGAAAATATTGAGGCCACTCATCATTTTACGGTCAATCATGTTAGAGAAGAAATCTATGAGCAGGCCCACCAAGCAAGCGCTCGCTATCCCAAAGAGGTATCAGAGTTTGCAGCAACAGGTCTGACCGAGGAGTTTAGTGAGATGCATCCGGCTCCTTATGTTTTAGAGTCGAGTGTGCGTATGGGTCTCCGCTTCGTGGAACGCCACCATATCACGGCTAACGCCACGCAATTGATCATTGGGGAAATTATAGAGTTGAGCGTTCCGAGTATCGGCCTTAAAGATGATGGTTTTATCGACCTTGAGAGCTTAGGAACGCTTACGGTTTCTGGTTTGGATAGCTATCATAAAACCCAAACTTTGGGCCGATTGCCATACGCAAAAGCGGGTAGCAAACCGTAGTTCACTACCCGCTATATATGAGATTTTGTTTCTGTTATTTAGAAGAGGCGCTAAACTTGCCGTAGAGGAAAGTTCCCTCGCTGCGCTGACCTTGTGGGCTTACATAAACACCTTGCCCGTGTACTTTACCAGCGTTGAATTCGCCTTCGTAGGTACCTCCATCAGCATAAGCATAACTACCGTTACCGTGGCGCTTGTCCATATACCAATCCCCTTCATAGCTACTGCCATCAGCGTAATTGTATGCACCGCGACCGTGTTTTTTACCGTTTAACCAGTTGCCAGTGTAAGTATCACCATTGCTGTAGGTAAGGGTACCCTGACCATTGTATTGACCGTTGAGAAATGATCCAGTGTAAGAAGAACCGCTAAGCGTAGTGATCGTTCCTTCACCTGTCATCTGACCGTTGGTCCAAACACCATTGTATTTTACACCTGAGGCAAAAGCCATATCTCCTTGGCCATTTTTGCGGCCGTTTTTCCATTCACCTTCGTAGACATCGCCATTGCGATACTCCATGCGGCCTTGTCCATGACGTTTGTTATTGACAAAACCTCCAGTGTAGAAATCACCATTGGGATAGTGATAGGTGGCTGTTCCAGCAACGCGGCCATTTGTCCAAGTACCTTTGATAGTAGTACCGTTGGGATAGCTAAGCGTGCCTTCGCCATTTTGCTGATCTTCGGACCAGTTTCCTTTGTATTTGCTACCGTTGGCAAATGTGTAAGTACCAAAACCATCCATGAGGCCTTTGGCAAATTCACCTACGTAAACATCTTCATTACGATAAGAGTATGTACCCTGCCCATGCATTTCGTCGTTCTTCCATTCGCCGACGTATGAATCACCATTGTACATTCTGTATTCTCCCATACCATGCCGCTTGGCATTTTTCCAGTCGCCTTTGTAGACGTCTCCATTGGGATAGGTGTAAGTACCGCGACCGGAGTCACAGTCTCCACGAGCACATTGGGCATTGACAGAAAGGGCAGAAAACAAGAGGGCGAGGAGCGGAATTACAAATCTCATTCGTGTCATAATGGCAAGGAGTAAAAAAACTCTGAACCAAAAGTAATCGCTGATCGTCTTATAATAAGCACAGATCCTGCCAAAAATCTTACATAGCTAAGATTTTTTCGGTTTGGTGCTTGGAAAGATGTTTTTTTAGTTCGTATCGATCAGACAATTAAAATGTTTGGCCATGCGAAATATAGTTAGAATGATTAGTTAAAAAAAGTTGTCTATCAAGCATTTAGCTTTAAAAAATATACGAAAACATGGACCAAGATACACTCATCCAACTGTATAAAGAGTACGTTTTAAGTCACAACAGAAGGCCAAGTTCTGTATACACTTTTATGCAAGAACAGGACAAAGACGAAAAGGCCTTCTATGCGCATTTTGCGTCATTTAGTGCATTAGAGCAGCAATTGTTCTATTCTTACTTCGAAAACACGATTTCTCGTCTTGCTGGTTCAGAGGAATATCAAGAATATGATAGCCTTCAAAAGATCCTCGCCTTTTTCTACACTTGGTTGGAAGTGATGCAAGGAGAAAGAAGTTTAGTCAGCTTCATGCATGAGAAGGCAAATTATTCTTTATTCAGTCTGACGCCGAGCTATATGGCCGCTACTGTGGAGCCATTTCAGGAGCATATTCGCAAATTGCTCAAATACGGTATGGATGATGGGCAGGTCGCTGATCGCTTTTTTGTTACCCGATATTATAAGCAAGGCTTCTGGGCGCAGGCGCGTTTGATCCTCAATTATTGGCTCAAAGACAATAGTCCCAATTTTGAAAAAACGGATGCCATGGTCGAAAAAACTTTACGCCTTGCCTTTGAT
>CAZHOC010000545.1:0-3446 GCA_964534295.1 uncultured Bacteroidia bacterium
TTATGGCCGCCTCGGATGCATATCCCTGACCCCAGAATTGTGGCAAGATCGAGTAACCAATCTCAACACGGTCTTCCTTTTCTACTTCTTGTATCAAGATGCCACATTGCCCGATAAAGTTCCCCGTTTTTTTGTCTATCAAGCCATGCATGCCTCCCAGGTCATTTGCATAACGATAGTAGATCTTTTCAAACCATTTTTGACAAAGTTCTTTGGGCGATAGTTGAGGATCCATAGCCAGGAAAGGGACAATTTCTTTATGCTCAAAAAGACTTATCCACTCCTCGAAGTATTTGTCTTCAAGTAATTCGAAGCGAAGGCGTTTGCTTTCTATTCCGGGATGTACATATTTCATTTTTTACGGGAATTTGCTTTATAGGCAATCATCATTTCAATATAAGCGAGGCTTTTATAATAGTACAGTTTGATGTGCTTGATCCAAGAAAAAGCATAATCCCATTCCCCGATTCGGGCTGTAGCACCTACAATTCCCGCAATCGCTAAGGCTCGGTATAAGGGATCTGTAACAGAGGCAGAAATCTCCAAAAGCGATAATAGGTTTTCGATATTGCTTTCATGCTTACTCCAATGCTCAACGGTATTCGCAAGATAAGTTTGCACCTTCTCATTTGCACCTTCTCCCAATTCCTTAGCATAAGCATAGCCCCAATCCGTCAAAGGAGCCTGGCTAATGGCCCAAAGCAAGGAACTGTGCCAATCCTCTTGCTTGCTGCTTGAGGGTAGCACCTGAATATTGGGCCTTAGGTAAGAGAATATCTCGTGGGCTAAATCCGTCTCGTATTGGCTTATTACGGGTAAGCTCCAAAAGATTTGGTCTCGAAAGGCTTGATCAAATTCTTGGGGTTTAATCAATTCCCAAGTCTCTTGTAAAACCTGACTCCTTGCTTCAGGGATGAGTTCTATATGCTCTACGATAGCGGCACGACCGATAGTACGAGCCATAAGATCCGCATGCTTGTCTAAGCCTTCGATTAAGCGTTCTGCGCTAGCAGGTAAAATCCTCCTCCTTGGCTCCACGCAAAAACTCCACTACCATCATCGCCTGTCTAAATCTGTCAGACTCTAATGTTGTTAATTCACAGAGTACGCTACTTAAAAGCTGCCCACTAGTCTCTGGTTTGATATGTTTAAAGAGCGGTTTGAAGACCCGACCCCCGATTTTGCCCGACTTTGCCGGTGCATTAGCCAAGTGGATTCGCATATCCTTCAGACATTGATCCCCCCGCTCATTTAGCTCCAATTGATAGTAAGTCTTGGCCATGTTCACCAAAAGACTTGGTTGAATCATATCATAATAATTGGCGTAGGTGGCTTCTGCTCGCTCTAATAGGTCGATTTTTTGCTCCTTCTGATAAAGCTTTTGCAGTAACTGGAGATAGGATTCGTTAGTCTCCACGCGAGAGAGATGGGTATCTCCCATTTTGGGAATGAAAGCCAGAATAGCCTCTAAAAATATCCTAGCTTCTGCTACCTTATCGTAATCTAAACAATGCTCTGCCAGTCGGAGGTAAGGATAAATTTGAGAGTAGGGATCCTCCATATATTGATGCTCCTCACGGAGAAGGAGTTTCGCAAAAGCTGCAGTTAGGCTTCCAATCCAAGTGAAATAAGCCTCCAACTTATCTGCCTTTTGATAAGCTTTGGCCACCTCCCTCATGTATTCAAGGGAGAGCCACCCAAATGGTTCGTCGCCGAGCTCTTGTAGTGCTTGGTGTAAAGGTTCAAAGTATTTATCGACCAGCTGTGCATTGGGAGCATGCTGGACCAATAGGGCTAGTGGGCGCGGATCATGAGCATAGGCTTGAAAGCTAGTTTGTCCCAATTCTTGGGCCTCATCCCAAGCCCCTTTATCCCCAAACTGCTGGAAGACAGCGATGAGAGCCCTCAAAAGGCTTAATTTTCCTCTATTCTTGATGCTGTAGGAATCCATCCCTTCAAGATGGTTTCTGATCTCCTGTAGGAGCTTTTGGCCGTGTTGTGGGTTAGTGATGCTGCGCAGAACGCTCAGTTTAAATTCCATCAAGTGCTCTCGGCTGACATCCTGATCAAGTTGCTTGAATTTTGGTAGTACTTTTTCCGATTTGACGAGTAGTCCCCAAGCGACATTGGGTTTTAAGTGTTCGACGGCAAGTAGGCTTAGGTCTCGATAGCCAGCTGAGGGAGTGGTCGCATAATTTAAATTAGGAAGGAGGGGATAGGCCAGTTTGATGAGATTAGCCAAAGCCTCCAGTTTTCCCTGTTCTAGAAAAACCTTTTGTGCGCTTTGTACTACTCGATAGGCATTATCTGGATTTTTGATCTTAGGGATCAATTCCATGGCGAGGCTTTCGTCTTCATATCGGAGCGCTTCTATTGCTAGCTTTTCTTGCCCGTCCCCATCTAGCGCCTCAAATATTGTGGGTAGCTCTTGGCTCCTAAAACGGTTTAGCGCATCAAGGACAGTAGGTTTTTCGATAAAAATATTTTGTTGGACGGCCTCTGCTTTTCTGCCAAAAATGAGCGCGATGGCTCTGAGGACTACACTGATCGCTTTGAGGATGAGGGTAATGATAGCCATGGAGGAGATTAGCTTGTGTTTGCTAGATTGACCGATAAAAATTAGCCAATGCTATTTATAGAGCTAAACATAAGAATTAGGTTGAAAAATCTCGGAAAAGTATTTGAAATATTCACTCATCAATAAAAAACTGCGAGCAGAATTAATTCTACTCGCAGCTCGCATGACAGCATACAAAAAGATTTATTCTTTACGCCATTTGAAAACTTCTGACTGGTCTCCATGACGTACTTCAAGTAGGTATAATCCCTGGGCAATACCTGAGGTAGATACACTTATGGTGTTTTGTCCGCTAAAGTCCGCTTGTTGTTTACGGAGGACTTTTCCTTCTAAACTTAGTAGGGTGATTTCGAGTTCGGCGAAGCCGGCATACTCATAATCGATATATAGAAAGTCTTTGGTCGGATTAGGGTAGAGATTGATACTGTTTCCGCCCAATTGCTGCCCAATTGAAGTCCGGAAGGGGAGTGTAAATGACTCGCTAAAAGTAGCGCACTCACCACTGTTTTGGACACTAACCTGAACCATCCCTGAATTTTGGGCTAGGTCATAAAAATCAGCATAGACTAGTACTGAATCACTGGCATTGGGGATACTATCCAGATTTCCACCAGCCATAACAAAGAACCATTGGTAAGTACCTGTTTCCCCACTCGCAATCAAACTATCATTTGAGTAGGCGATGGCAGGCTCTGCTGGGTTGGTATTGATGTCTACTTGAGTGGTACTGGTGTCTGCTCCAGCGCTACTGCTAACGATCAATTGTACCTCTTGGGGACCTGCTTGACTATAAGTGACTACATGAGGACCAGCTGTGTTTGCTGTTTGAGGGCTGGCGTTCGGACCAAAATCCCAATCATAGGTATCA
>CAZHOC010000545.1:3473-4668 GCA_964534295.1 uncultured Bacteroidia bacterium
AGAGGTGTCTTGAAATACGATTTGGCGTTCCGCGCAGAGGGGACTATTGATCTCAAAACCAGCCGTAGGGGGAACGGGAGGAGCAACGGTTGGATTAATTGTTTGAGACTGCAGGTAGGCAAAATCTCCGGCCGTAGAATTGTTGCCGTCAGCCGAGATCCCTACTACATAAAACTGGACAGGTCCAACATCAGTTGGGGGCGCGGTCCATTCATAGGTCCAGCTATTAACTGAACCGGAAGAGGCTTTGTGTCCAATGTATTGACGTTGGTTGCCAGATACATTACCTACTTGGAGAGAGGTATTAGCAGTATTGAGAGCTGTAAAATCACCTGCTTTTAGATTGTTGCCATCAAGAGCAGTAGTGGTAAAACCAAATCGGCCATTGGGAAAGCTACTATCGTCAATCTCATAGGTCAAAGTGTAGGTTTGACCAGGAATGTAGTCAGTAGGGAGATTGAAGTTAATAGTGGCAGGGCCATTGTTGACATTACCACTGTGGCAACCTGCGCAGGATGATTCTCCTGGCGCTCCGGTACGTAAAATAGGTGCTTGATTAATTTTCATCACTCCAGCGGTGGCAGTTAGCCCCACAAAAAATAGGAGTGCAACAAGTTGAGGTTTGTTCATAGCAAAGGGAATATTAGAGGTGGTTATGAATATGGAACACCCCTGCAAACTATTTACCTCAACTAATCATGTGCCAAAAGGTTAGAAGTGGAAAAAAAGAAACTGAAAAAGGAAATAGATTGCGCGAAGCGGGATGTATAAATAAACTGACCTAAGCCTCTCTTTTGCGTCCCAAGCTATAAATGCTATTTTCGTGATTATGAAAGAAAAGTTCAATGAGGAAATGCTTTCCGCCTATACCTTTGAAGGCGAGGCACTTCGCTTAGGTGGTGCTATGGTCGAAGGGGAAACTCAGACCGGAACCTGGATCAATATTCCCCTAGAAACCCTCAATCGGCATGGTTTGATTGCAGGAGCAACGGGTACAGGAAAAACCAAAACCCTACAAATATTGGCTGAGCAAATGGCCAATAACGGGATTCCAACCCTCCTCATGGACATCAAAGGCGATCTTTCCGGGATTGCCGTTGCTAGTGATGGACATCCTAAGATTGATGAACGCCATCGCGATATTGGCTTTGCCTTTGAAGCTGCTGGTTCAACGGTTGAACTACTTTCTCTTTCT
>CAZHOC010000546.1:0-4667 GCA_964534295.1 uncultured Bacteroidia bacterium
CCAGTTAATCTGAATACCGGCTGTGACCACTAATACATCATAGGTGATGCTTTCGCCAGATTCAGTAGTAGTGATTTGCTCACTGTCTGCATCATAAGACCAAGTAAAAGTTGAGGTCTGACCATCCTCTGTGTATGATCCAGTACCATCTTCATTGAATTGAAAACTAGTACCGCTTACACTTACAGTTGAATCTGATACGAGTACAGTTCCGTCTTCAATAATTGAAACGCTACCTGAAACTGCATTCCAAGTACCCGTATTGGCCGGAAGGATTTTCTCTAGGTTTTGACAAGCGGCTAGTACGAGAACAGCTGCCAAAAGGCCTAGAATTGCATTGCGTTTTTTAGTCATTTGTAAAGTGTTTAGATAGAAATTTGAGAAAAATGATAAGCACGCAAATAAGCACTCTAGCCTTAGCTTTACTAGGCCTTTTGTCAGTATTCAGCACAATTTTTGGGTCAAAGTTGCTAGAAAAGTTTGGGTGAGGAATCGCCTCACTTCGTAGGGGCTTAGTCTTCTATTAAGGCAACCGCAGCCTCTTTTACTACATCCTTATGATCAAGGTAGTCGTCTATGTTTTGACCAACATAATAGTCTGGTAAAATGCCTTGCTCATCTCGGGCTTGAGATACCTTTACCCTTGAAACTGTATTGGCTACATAATAAACCAGTTTGGTATGGGGCAATCTGCAAATAGTCTGGCCTGCCGTGCAAAATTGATTGGAGCCTAACTCTTCGCCCATGATGCTTCCAAGTTTTAGTTCTTGCGCTACCGCCATAAAGTGCCCGGTGGTAGAATTGCCTTGCCCATCAATCAAAAAGTATAGCTCACCTTGAAAAGGGGCTTCTATTGGTTGAATGAGCCCTGAACCCTCTCCATAACTACTGTTGATAAAATAGGTGAAAGGCTCATGCGTTAAGTGTTGGAGTAAATATATGCTCGACTCGGGAGAACCCCCGCCATTAAACCGGAGATCGATGATTAAATGCTCAATTCCTTTTTGCTTGATCTCGGCAAAGCTTTGGTCAATAAAAGCCACGAACTCATCATAATTGTTCCAGCGATAGTAGTTAAAGGAGCTAATTGTCAGTACAGCCGTATGCTCAACATTTTCTAGCAGTTCTAGACAGAGATCCTTGCGACAACTGTTAAATGGTTTACTAAGTACAGGCACTTTTAGCTCTTCGCTTGGCTGAAGCTCAACTTCTTGTTCCTGACCCTTGATTTTAAGGCTGTAAATCTCTGGAAATCCCAACGCATAAGGGATCATGATATTTGCCCAAGAATTGAAGTAGTGCGTTTTAGTACTTTCTACAAATCCTTGGGTAGAAATATGCTTAAAGCATTCTTCGATGATAGATTTGACAGGGATGTCATTTATGCTGATGATTTCATCCTTTTGATTAAGCTCTGCTTTTTGGCTAGATGCATCAACCACAAATAATTGCCCCTTGATCAGCCTTATCCTTATGGGAAATCTTCTAGATATGGGAAGTACATCGCTCTCGTGATAAAAGCGGCCCATGGAAGTATGTGAGCAGTTGATGCTGGCGATAATTTCGCTGCAATGCCAGGCAAATTCACTATAAGTGGTCTGCTCGGTTATAAGGGACTTTTTACGCTCTATTAATTGCCAGAAATCTTCCTCTGAGATAAACTTCAGGGCACTGGGATTGACTTCTATTAGCCTTTCTCCTAGTTGATCGAGATCATCTTTATATTCTTGGAGGGAATAAATTTTGGCAAACTTTTCTGCAGGAAGAAGTGCTCTTTTATCAGGAAATTTAATGCGCTCGATTTGGTCCTCCGCATTGAAGTTGTGAGGATTGAGGTCTAAAGATTTTTGGTAATTGAGTAGTGCTAACTCCTTATTTCCCATTGCCAGGTAGGCTTCCCCAAGACTATCATATGGATTAGAAGATTCCGGAAACTCTGCGACGATTAGTTTGAATATTTCTAAAGCTTCGCTGAGCTTCTCATCCCAAAGGAGAGAGTAACCGTACATGGTCATCTCATCTTCATTTTCGAAATTATAAGCTTTGGGCTGTTCTGCCTTTAAGCGGCGATAGGTAGCAATCCGCATCTCTACCGGTAGGTGGCTTTGTCCTTTTAGAGTCTCTGCGATAGATTTTTTGCTAGCGGTAGCCTCGTTTATCTCCGAAGTTTGAGTGGTGTTTTGTGGGTTGGGTTGAGCTCGACAAGCAATGAGGCAGAGCACAACAGAGAAAAGGATTAAACGGATCATAGATGCTTTTTGATTTTGATCCTAAGCTAAGGGGCTGCAATCAAAGAAAGGCTTAAATAGTGTAAATCATTGTAAAAGTTGATGAGTTGGGCGTTTTTTCTGGTCTCTCTTAGCTTTTTTACCGCTGCGCGGAACGCTTAGTCAATGGTTGAATTGTTGAATTTTTGATTTTGCCATTCAGCCATTCAGCCATTCATGACTTCAACCAATCAACAAATCAAACAAGCGTTCTGCGCAGCAGTAAGAAAAATAGAGATAAACTCAGGACAAAAAAAAGGCTGCCCAATCAAATTGGACAGCCTTAGATAAGTTATACTAAACTTAGTTTTTCAAGAAACGAGTAGTACGAACTTCGTCAGTGCGCTCGTTAACTGCGCGTAGGAAGTAAGCACCGTTCATTAGGTTAGAAACGTCTAGTGTTCCGTCTAGAGAGTTAGCAACGCGTAGTACTTCACGTCCTGTGATGTCAGATACGATGAAAGTATGAGGTACGCTGATCTCTTCAGTGATACGAAGAACGTCAGTAACCGGATTTGGGTAAGCTTTGATGAAACCACCAAACTTCAAGCCACCGATGCTAGTAGCACCAAGCTGCTGGAGGTTATCCCAGTAGTAAGTAGTTTCAGCTGCAGGAACTGCACCGATGTTGAAGAATACAACAACACGGGTTACATCTACACCTTCACCAGCAGTACCAGCGTAATCTTGGCAGATTTGCTCCCAAGCACTAGTAGTAGTGTTAGCTATTGTAGGAGGTTCGAAAGCGAAACCATTGTTACCAGGGTTTTCTAGTTTCAATACAACACCGCCATTGTTAGGCAACCATGCATCGATACAAAGAGAAGATGAGTCTCCAGAGAAGAAAAGAGGAGCAGAATTAGCAGTATCTACGTCGAAGAATACACCCATCCAAGGCTCACCAGCAGCTGGCTCGATGTAGCTTGCAACACTATCACTAACGTTAACACCAGTTGCGTCTGGGTTAGCAAGAATGTTTACACAGTTACCGATAGCTGGACCGTCAGATCCACCAGTGCCGAAACACTCACCAGGGATAAGCTGGTTTGTCTCTTCAAAGTTAACCAAGACACGCTGCCCGAAAGCAAAGCCGGTACCAAAAAGGGTAACAACTAATAGTAGTAAAAGATTTTTCATTGTAAGGTTTAATTAGTAAGTGAATTTGGTTAAAGATTATTCAATAGCTTAACAGCTAAAAAGGGAACATGTTTTATTGTAAAAGAAATATATAGGCGTAATGCTATGTGTCGTTGTTGATGTACTGTAAAGGCCTAAAATACTTAATATCATCTATTAGAAGGCTAAAAAAGTCAGTTTGATGTAGTAAAGATGTAGAAGGATTTGGTATTAATTCCAAGCAAAATGCCCGTTTTACTTTCTTTGCCTAGCTTAATTCTTTCCATTGCCTGTACGTCACCATCAACGTAAAAACCACTCTCAAGGCTGGGTAGAGGGGTGAAATTTCCTTTACAATCTCCTAATAGTACCAATCCATAATGGGCGTCGTATCGTCCGGTTTCGACCTCTACGGGATATTGATTTCCTACCAAAATCAGGTCTGGACATTCATCTTGATTTAGGTCTTCGATGAGGACTTCATTGGTCGGAGCGACTTGAGCGATCTTAGGTAAGACATGTGAGACCATTTTCCCACCCTTATTTTCGAGCCAAATTGAACCTAATTCTTTGGCCTTGTAGTGAAGTGCCTTCTCTAGTTTTTCTTCCCCATAGATTGACTCGAGATCAAGGCTGCCAAAAAGGTCGTAGTTCTCAATTTTGTCAGCTAAACCTGGTACTTGCTCTGAAGAACATTGCAATCCTCGGACGGGATATTTGGTGCCTTCCTGATAGTATCCTAAAACGATATCAAAGCTACCACTACCATCTATGTCGTCTGCATAAATCTCAAAAGGATAATCTGGGGTTGCTTGATTTTTACTGTTTAGACCAAGGTTACCCAGCACAAAATCTAAATCACCATCTCCATCCATGTCGGCGGCTTCGACACAATTCCACCAACCGGTCGAGTTGGCTAAGCCAAGACTTGAAGTCTGATTGCTAAATGAATCTCCTTCATTGCGGAAAAAGCTAATCGGCATCCATTCACCTAGCACGATTAGATCGCTAGAGCCATCTTGGTCATAGTCTTGCCAAGTGGCGGCTTTGACCATCCCGATTTGGCTAAGTTCTGGAGCAAGCTGCTCCGTGACATCTAAAAACTTGCCTCTCTCATTACGCAGCAGATAAGAACGTCCCGGTTTCGGATATTGATAAGGAGTCAATCTTCCCCCAATGAAGAGGTCGAGATCGCCATCGGAATCAAAATCCGCGGCTTCGACACAAGAACCGCTAAATAGCATTTCCGGTAGTGCATCATCACTACGACTTAGCTTGCCTTTG
>CAZHOC010000547.1:0-4665 GCA_964534295.1 uncultured Bacteroidia bacterium
ACCAAGAGCAAGGAAAAGAACTTGCCAGTGATATCAATAAAGACTACAAGGAGTTGGTGCAATCATATGGGAAAGAAGAAGCGGAGGTAGAAGAATTAATCAATTTGGTGAGCCAAAGAAGCTTTCAAAATCAGGTGAGAACTGCGGTACGCTTCGCTTTTAGAGCGGCCACTCCTTCCCTCTTAGATAGCAATTTTATGCTGGATCTAAATCGCGCCCAGAGTCAAGTGGATCCCGTAATCCTGCAATATTACCTCAATCAACCGCTATTGCTGGAAATTTTTAAAGGCGATGAGGTAGAGTTAGCCAATTTGGCCGAGGCTTTGGTCTACACAGTACAGGATCACTTGCTCAAAATGCAAGATGAGTTATTAACGCTAAGTGCAATCCCAGAAAATCTTGAAACCCAAGTAGAAACCCACCCAGATCGATTAAACGCCCTGCAAGAATCTGCCATTACGGAAATGAAAATTGTAGCCAATGTGCAGAACTATCAATGGATAAGCGAAGCCACCGATGAAAATGGCCAAAGTATCAGCGAATTAGTATCGATTTAAATCAGAAGTCATGTCAGTTAAAAATCCTATCCACGAATATATAAGCGCTCCGATGCTTGCTTTGCTAGAAAGCGAATGGCAGGCAGCGCAAGCGACCTTAGATTTTGTTACCTCAGTTGGTTTCAATGGGAATGAGGAGGAAGATAATTATGGAGAAGTGCGCACAATACGCTTTCATTATGAGGAGCCAAATACTGGTCAGCGCAAAGAGATCGAAGTACCAGTTCTCTCATTAGTTCCTATTCCCTACTTAAAGGTTGCTGAGGCTGAGTTTGACTTCGGTATGAATCTTAGCAAGAGTAAACATCAGAGCGGTGGTCAAATGATTGACCAATTTAAAGGCGAGTTAAGTAGCTCACATACCGCTAAGCGCAAAAACCTATCTGTAAAAGTTAAACTCAATCAAGTACGATTACCCCAAGGATTACAACAAATGCTTCGGCAAGTAAATGGTCTTTATACGACTCAAAATGAGCCTCAAATCGAATCTTAAATTACCCCAAAATAGCCACGAATTATGTCTCAACAAGTGCAAACTATACCCTGCCCCGAATGCCAAACGCCAATGCCTATATCAGTACAGCATTTGCTCACAGGCCAAGCCATTGCATGCCTACATCCCCAGTGTGGCGTAGTTTTAAAAATTGATCAGCAAAAATCAGCCAATGCCTTGGCAAAGGTGGAGAAATTGCAAGAGGCAGTAGACCGCTTTCATGCGGCTACCCAATCTTAATGCTTTAATCCCCTAAGGGTTGATCAATTTATAAAAACCATCCCGGTAGGATTTTCCTATCGGGACTTCTTTTTGCCCAATCTGAATGGTGTTGCCATAAACTGCACTGATCTTTTCTAGCGGAATGATATACGAGCGATGGACCCGATAAAACTCAGCTTGTGGAAGGATGCTACCCATCTCTTTTAGGGTCTTATGGACAACATGCACTTTGTCTGGTGTATGAATTTTTACATACTGAGCGAGGCCTTCTATAAATTCAATATCGCGGTAATAGAGCTTGATGAGTTTGTAGTCGCTTCGTACAAAAAGGTGATCCTTGCCGACTGCTGCCGGTTTTATCGCCTTGGTGGAATTCATACGGTCTTCGGCCTTCTGGACAGCACTTACAAATCGCTCAAAAGAGACTGGTTTAATCAGATAGTCCACAACATTGAGTTCGAATCCTTCAAGGGCATGGTCGGGATAGGCCGTGATCATGATGGCTAATGGAGGCTTTACCAAGCTACGCAGGAGCTCAAGCCCTGTCAGCTTGGGCATATGAATATCCAAAAACATGAGATCGATCTCTTCTTCCCGAAGACATTGCATGACGGTCAAAGCGTCCTCACAACTAGCGACTAGCTCGAGTTGCGGTAGTTGTTCAATATGCCCTTTTAACAATCTAAGGGCTAAGCGTTCGTCGTCTGCCAGCAGGCACCGAATCTTTTTCATATTGGGGACTTTAAAATGGGGCCAGACTGAGAGAGGATTAATTCAACTGAGTACAGCCGTGTGTCGTCTTCGATAGTTAGTTCGTGCTTAGCTGGATACATAAGCTGTAGGCGTTCCCGAGTATTTTGCCAACCTATACCACCCGGTAAATCTTTATGGGATTGATTTAAATGGTTATTGGTGATCTTGATTTTGAGTAAATCCTCTTTAGCTATTATAGAAGCTTTCATCCAGCCTTCGCCTAGATCTTCTAAGCGACCATGCTTAAAGACATTTTCAAATAATGGCACCAAAAGTAAAGGAGGGATTTTCCAATCTTCAATCTGACCACTAATCTGAAAATCTATATCCATTTCCCCATCCTTTTTGAGCTGATGTAAGGCAATAAATTGCTCTAGATAAGTGAGCTCTCTTTGTAAAGGCACCCAATCCGTTCGGCTATCATAGAGCATATATTGCATCATGCCAGAAAGTTGTAAAACGACTTCTTGGGCTTGCTTTGGCGCAAAACTGATCAGAGAATATATATTGTTTAAAACATTAAATAGAAAATGAGGATGTACCTGGGACTTTAGAAACTTTAATTCCGCTTCTAGCTGTTGAGCTTTCATGGCTAGGTTTTGTTTTGCCATGTTTTGCTGCAGACGTTTCCGCTTCAGCCAATTATCGATGATCGGGAGAGGTAAGCTTCCCATTGCAGCAATTAGGGTCGTAATGAAAATCGCGAATGGATAAATTGCCTCCTGTATAAAATTAACTTCGCTAGAGTAAAAGGCCCTAAGTAAGAAGTCCACCCCCATCCTCAAAAAAGTGGCCACAATAACGATGACAAATATTTCGAGTGCGATCTGTAGATAGGGATTAGCTCCTCTTTTTTTACGATAACGATGGTCCTGCAAAAAGACCATCAAGCTGATGACAAGAGTATTTAATATAGTCCTTGGTAGGACAATGTCCGGTAGGCCAAGGCGAGAGATGATTTGAACATTGCTAGCATAGTTTAATATGCCATATATGAGGATATATAGCAGCAATAAAAATATTCGAATATGCTTAAAGGAAAAACTCAAGAGCGATTCAATAACAAGAGGCAATGCCTTAGTTTCTAAGCTAGTTATTTTTTGTGAATTACTTTTGGAATGGGCCATAGGCCCAAATAGGCCTTTTCCGCTCTACTAGCCTCATTTTTTGAACCAAGGCCGGGTTAGTGTTAACGAAGGATAGGATAGAGAGAAGGAAGCTTTCTCCTCTTGAATGTCGATTTAAAGTAATAGGACCGAACAAAAAAAGGGATGAGCCTCAAATAGATTGAGACTCATCCTCTTTTAGGAAGTAAACCGTTTTACAATAACAACTCAAATAAGCGTTCACGCAGCGCTCTCCTCGCGTCCCAGATATCACTGTCCCCGTCAAAATGGTAGCTGATGGCTATCGTTACCTTCTTTTCTGGAAAGTAGAATAGGAAGGAGTTATAACTGGAAGTGGAACCTGTATGGCCAAAGGCATAGCCCTTGGGAGAGTCAAAGCGATTCATCCCTAAACCATAAGCTTCTTCCCCCCATTGGGGAAAGTCTGCCATATCAGGTCCTGTCAAGACCAAGCTTTCGGTCATCTCCTTTAGAGCAGCAGCTGAGACTAAGCGTTCCTCGAAGAGGGCCTCTATAAAAACCGTCAACTCTTGGGCATTACTGGCAATCCCGCCATCGCCTGTGGCAGCATCTGAAACTGCTGTAGCCATCATGTCACGATATTTACCCTTTGAAATTTGCAGATAAGGACGGGCCGTACCAGTCGGGATCGGCATCTCATGAGTGCCCATTTGTAAGTCTAAACCCAAAGGTTGTGCGATATAAGTATCCACTGCCTCCCAAAGTTTCATATTACGTGCCTTCTCCACGATCAAACCCAGCATTACATAATTGCTATTGCTGTAATAATGATCCTCTCCTACGGCATTGGTGGCCTTAAGGGGATAGGCATAGCGTAGTTTTTCTTCTTGTGTCTCTAAAAGATTGGGCGTATTGAGCGCTTTAACAAATTGCTCTGCTGCCAAGTAATCAGGAATACCACTAGTGTGATCCAAGAGATTGCGGATACTGGATTCGTTGGCATTGGCGAGTTCACCGATTAAATCTTGGGATAACCAATCACTGACAGGATCGTCAATATCGAGTATGCCTTCGTCCTGGAGTTGCATGATAAGCACAGCCGTAAAGGTCTTGGAAATACTGCCGACCATAAGTTGATGGCAAGGAGTAAGCATCACGTCATTTGGAATATCGGCCATACCGATTGCTCCTGTCCATCGAAGACCATCTTGACTGGTGATAGCGACTTGAGCATCTGGAAGTACAGTCTCCAATTCGGCTAAGGCCTGAGCTAGCTCTGCCTTGAGAGGATGGGTCTCGCTATTGTCGGGATAGGAGAGGCTACAATCATAGGTACTGGGGGCAATCACTTCTGCCTGCTCACAAGCAGCAAGGCTAAAAATTAGAATAAAGGCAAATAGGTAGGATTTCATGGCTGTGGTTTGAATGGGTAAAAGGTGAATTCTAGGCCTACCATTTGGTGTAGGCTGGTGTAAAGGTTTAGCGGTACATCTGCGGCAAGCATATAGCGCAGCGCTATTTCGGGGCTGTAAGGATCATTTTCTAAGCGGTA
>CAZHOC010000548.1:0-4649 GCA_964534295.1 uncultured Bacteroidia bacterium
TGCTTCGTAAAATAATCGGGGCTGCAATATATAGCCCTCTTTGCTAAGATGTAGACGATCTCTGGCGGCTAGGCCAGATTGATACCATGATTGGATGGATTCTTCTCCGCCCATCACATCATAAAAGTCCCAGACTCCATGGCCATTTTCCAAGCCATATCGGGTTAAGACTCCACGTGCCTGCTGCACTCTTGGGTTACTACGCCCTCCTTTCCAGGCATCGGCAGGAGTAGTAAATAAGATCTGCGCGAGTGGAGCTTCTTGCTCGATCCGATGGGTAAAAGCATCTACTTGCTTAAAGAACGATTCGGGGCGGAAGGCAGGATTATGGCTTTCGTTTGTCCCGAGTGAAACAATGATAAGATCAGGGCTTAATTCTCTTAGTTGAGGGAAGAAGTAGTCTGACGAATTATAATGTTCAAACTGTGCCCCATTAACTCCTATCATATGATATAATATCCCTCGTCGGTCGTAGTTCTCCAATACCATGCCATAAAGGGTGGTTTGGCTCTGCGTGGGATATCTTTGTTGTCCGCGCAGCATCACACTTTCTAGCTTTTCGTCTAGGTAGACGGTACTAGTAAAAGGAGTCAAAGAATGTGAAGATAAACGGACTGATGCCAGCTCACCTTCCATCCCCGGCACCTGCACCGATGGAGTACGGGGTACAGCCGCCGCTGGACGGACGAGTAATTTTTGTCCAGCGTAAATTGTCGTTCCTGACAAACGATTCAATCTTTGAAGCTCCGCAATGGGGGTTCGGTATTTACGCGATATTAAGGAGAGATTCTCTCCAGGTTTCACTTTGTGGTATAAGGCCTGTTGAGCGGGTGCGATCACAGCGGAAACTTGATTTTGCTGTTTATCCTTACTCAGGCTCAAATCATAGTTCCGTGGTCCCTTATCGGTAAAGAAGGTGATTTTATTAAAGGAATAATCAATACCGAAATCATTCTTTCCGACTCCTACTTCCAGCGAGAAGTCGCGATAATTGGTATGAGCGGTTATGCCGCTGATTCCTATCGGTAGACTCCCACTGCGGTTAATATTTCTACGTGAGTTCCACTTGATATTGGTATTCACCTTGATATCGGGAGGGCTGTTAGTTTTGGCAAGTTTATAGGGAAAGATTAGGCCCCGTCCGGCTGAGCCGAAACGCTTATGCAAAGCCATACGAACGTGCCCAGAAAACCAATCTGCTTGTAGATGAGAATCTCCTATATGGACAATATTAATTGTTCGACGTTGACCGCTTTCTACCTGCCTAAGCAATTCGTAAACCTGACTTATACTCTGGCTATAATTAAGAAAAGTGTTCTGATCAAGGTTGAGAAAAGGATATTGGTCGAGTTGAGCGCTGGCTTCCCAAGGCATGCTCATTGGACCGTAATATGTTTCTTGGCCGGATAGCGGTTCAAAGGCAGCAGGTGGCAGCGGTTTTTCTTCCCCTCCCATCACCCAAGGCAGCCACCAAGGAACAAACAATACGCCAATTAACAATCGATTCATCAATCTCTTCAAAATTTCCAATAGCCAAAATCAAATTCCAACATCAAAGTATCTACGACTTAGACATTGGATCAGGCGCTGGTGCTAGGGTATCGGATAAATATCATTGCTTTGGTGCAAATTTCCTGCTAAACTAAACGGAAATCCAGAAAATATTTGTCTTTTCCTTTCGAACGTTGAATCTCAACCGCTTAGCGGTTAAATTTCAGTGTGGCAAAGATAGATGAGAAAAAAATCCCTTACCCCATTGACGCCGGATTGAGACGATACCTGCGAGAAAATGGACGAGAAATCCCTTTACCCATCCTTTATAAAGACCTTTTACGCTATGAGGATGGAATCACGCTTTACGATAGAGATGGGAATGATACTCTTTGGATATCGGTAATGTTTCGGCAAGATGATTTAGCTGATATCAACCATAATCTTAAGACGATTTATGCCATCCTACGGGCGAACGGAGATCTTTCTGTAATGGAGCACCTTTACATAGATCGTATTGACCTTTGTTTGTATGGTAATACACAACCGTTCCGCGTGCGGATAGTCAACAACATCAACGACAATTTTGATTATTTCTACATCAAAAATGCCGATGCCTCTCGTATTTATGGCTTGGAATTAGAGCACCTTCTTTCTCCAAATCGAATATCCTACAAAGTTCACGAAGAGACTTTAATTGAAGAACACATTGCGGGCATCCCGGGAGAAGAGTTTTTTCAACAGTATTTGAACCCAGGTTTGGTACTCAATGAGACACGTCTAGCGAAGGAGTTTGTCAAGTTTAATGAGCGTTGCTTTGTGCGACTTTTGGGCGATATGCATTCCAGCAATTATGTAGTGGAAATATTACCGGACTTTGACGACGTGCATTATCGCATTCGGGCCATCGACTTTGACCAGCAATCCTACGAGGGACGCAAAAGTATCTACATGCCCCAATATTTTAAACAAAATATGCCCATCATCGAGATGGGGATGGCTAGGATCAATGCCACGACCATGCGCCAATACCAAAAAGAGGAGCGCTCGATGATTGCTAGTAGAATACGCTATTCAGATCATGAATTTACGGACCTGATGAGTGCTATGGAGGCCTCTGAACTATCCAAATCTGAATACACACATCAACTGAAAGAAGACCTCGCCAATCATTATGAAGACATTCGATTTTTGAACTGTAAAACCATGGGCGAAGTGGTTCATCATAGTCTGAATATTTTACTTGAGCGTAATTAGTCCCATATATTAGGGTAAGGAGACATTCAGTTTTTCTTATAGAAAGGAAATTCTTTTATACTACAACTATACCTAACTTCATGCGTCACACCATTTTGCTGTTAGTAGGCCTACTGGGTCTACAAACACTCGTTTGGGCCCAATCCCCTGGTGCCGTCATGCTTCGAAATGGAGCAGTAAGTTTCTCCGAAAACCTTCCCGAATTTATTGCTGGCTCAGGCCAAGTATCGGATGTTGTTTCCGGCCGTTACTATCGTTTAGTCCAATTTGACAAAACTCCTGATATCGCGACTCGTAGAGCGATGGAAAATGAAGGATTACGCTTTTTGGATTACATTCCACACGCTACTTATCTCGTCTCTTTTCCCCAAAACTATGATCGCTATGGCCTAGTAGAATACCCGGTTCGTGCCGTCATGCCTATGAATTCACTACAGAAGGTAGCTCCTATATTATTAGAAGGAGCCTTACCAGATTGGGCACTCAATGGTAACCAGATTGATCTAACTGTGGTCTATCAAAAAGACTTACAGGTAGGTGAGGTAGCAGGTTGGCTACAATCCAATTCTGCGCTAGTCCTCTCCGAGGGAACGCAAAATCATACGATAGACATTCGCGTCGATATCGATGACATTTATAATATCGCGGCCCTCCCTTTTATTAGCTGGGTAGAAGCGATTACTCATCCTGGTGAGCCCGAAGATGACGGAGGACGAAGTTTATCACGTGCCAATGTTATTGATGCTGCCGATCCTATGGGACGTCAGTATGATGGCTCGGGTATTAAAGTTTTGGTAAGAGATAATGGTTTGATAGGTCCTCACATCAATTTTCAAGGACGTCTAACCAATATTCTTCCGTATACACAAACTGGTACCCATGGTGACATGGTGGCAGGTGTATTCGTTGGAGCCCCAAACTTAGACCCTACTTCTGCCGGCACTGCAAAAGGAGCTTACCTTTTTGGCAATCAGTATGATGCAAGCTTTACAGATACGACTCTTGGTTTGCACATCTATGACTCCGTGATGATTACTAATTCGTCCTATAGTAATGGGTGTAATGTCGGATATACAACCACCACTCAGCGCGTTGATCAACAAATCAATGATAACCCGTCCCTTTTGCATGTTTTTTCAGCGGGAAATAGTAATAACCAAGACTGTGGTTATGGGGCTGGGAACCAATGGGGAAATATTACCGGTGGTCACAAACAAGGAAAAAACGTAGTTGCTACTGCCAACCTACTCCCAGATGGGAGTTTGGTAGGGAGCTCCAGTCGAGGCCCAGCGCATGATGGGCGTATCAAGCCAGACATCGCCGCTACTGGAAACGGTCAAATTAGTACTGACAATGATAATACATTCCAAGGAGCAGGTGGAACTTCAGCAGCCTCTCCAACAGGAGCCGGGTCTATTACACAATTATATCAGGCTTACCGGGAGATGCATAATGGAGATTTCCCAGAGTCAGCCCTAATCAAGGCCCTCGTATTGAATGCTGCTGAGGATTATGGGAATGCAGGTCCAGACTTTGAATATGGCTGGGGACGTATGAACGCCTACCGTGCCTTACTAATGATGGAGAACAACCAGTATTTTTCTGATACTGCTACATTGGGTATGATCAACACTCATACGCTTACCGTTCCTGCTGGTGTAACAGAAATGCGAGCGATGGTTTACTGGATGGACGTTGAGGCTTCGCCGAACGTTAGTCGTGCCTTGGTCAACGACCTTGATATCACAATGACTAGCCCCGGAGGAACCACAACCCTTCCACTAGTTTTGGATCACACTCCCAACCCAACCACTCTAAACTTCCCAGCAACTCCGGGAGTTGACTCTCTCAATAATATGGAGCAGGTACGTCTTTACAATCCAGCAGCAGGTAATTATACC
>CAZHOC010000549.1:0-4643 GCA_964534295.1 uncultured Bacteroidia bacterium
ATGGGTATTTATCTCAGAGATATTCCCTAACCATCTTCGCGCCAAGGGCCAGGCCTTTGGTAGTTCGGTCCATTGGGTATTAGCCGCTGCTATTCCCTCTATGATGCCCATCATGTTTAGTAAGATCGGACCTTCGCCGGTATTCGGCATTTTTGCCGCTATGATGGTCTTGCAGCTCTTATTTGTCTGGCGCATGATGCCAGAAACCAAAGGCGTTCCGCTTGAGGAACTTGAAAAACAACTGATCCGCTAACCTACTCCAACACTAGCCATCAATATGTCAAAAATCATATTCCCCATAGCTTGTCTGCTCATTTTTGCAGCATGCCAGCAAACGACAAAAGAAGTTCAGCAAGAGGAAAGCCCTATGGAAGGAAAAGCCCTCGCTTATGACGAGCCCCATCGGCCGCAGTTTCACTTTTCTCCACCAGCAAAATGGATGAATGATCCCAATGGCATGGTTTACTATGAAGGGGAATATCACCTCTTCTATCAGCATTACCCTGATAGCAATGTTTGGGGACCCATGCATTGGGGACATGCAGTAAGCCCAGATTTAGTGAATTGGCAGCATCTTCCGATTGCCTTATATCCTGACAGCATTGGCTATATTTTCTCAGGTAGCGCCGTCATGGATTGGGACAATACGAGTGGTCTAGCGCCTGCGGGAGAAGTGCCTATGGTAGCCATATTTACCTATCATAACATGGCGGGCGAAAAACGTGGCGACATTGATTTCCAAACTCAGGGCATAGCATACAGTCTCGACAAGGGTCGTAATTGGACCAAATATGCCGGTAACCCAGTCATTCCAAATCCGGGCATAAAAGACTTCCGCGATCCAAAAGTGTTTTGGCATGAAGCCACTGAAAGCTGGGTGATGATCTTTGCTAGAGGGGATCGAGTGCAAATCTATCGCTCCCCTAACCTCAAGGAATGGACCCTTGCCAGTGAATTTGGCGAGGATCAAGCTAGCCATGAGGGCGTTTGGGAGTGTCCAGATTTATTCCCGCTCAAAGTCCCTGGCTCCGAAGAGGAAAAATGGGTAATGATTGTCAGCCTAGGGCGTGGGGGAGCCAATGGTGGTTCCGGTACCATGTACTTTATCGGTGATTTTGACGGTAAGACTTTCACAAACAGCAATCCAGCCGAAACGGTCCTTTGGTTAGATTATGGTACGGATAATTATGCAGGGGTGACTTGGTCTGATGTGCCAGCAGAAGATGGGCGCAGATTGTTTATCGGCTGGATGAGCAATTGGCATTATGCAACGAAAGTACCCACAGAGAAATGGCGTTCCGCGATGACGATTGCCAGAGAGTTACAACTTAAAGAAACCGAAGCTGGCCTCCGGATGATTTCTATCCCATTGGCAGAGCAAGAGCAATTAAGGCAAGATGCCCATCCTATCGCGGCCGGAGATCTTAATGGCAAGAGACTGTTGTCAAGCGGTAACAGTTTGGTGGAATTAGAAATGGAATTCGAAGTCGATCCCCAAAACCCTCCCAGCGACATCGGTCTTCGCTTTAGCAATAGTCAAGGGGAAGAATATATCCTAGGCTTAAATGTTGAGCAAAATGAATTCTTCACCGATCGACGTCAGTCCGGGAAAACGGATTTCTCAGAGCACTTCCCCAAAATCCATGTAGCCCCACGCTCCAGTAACAGTAATAAGGTGAAAATGCGCGTATTTTTGGATCACGCATCGCTTGAGTTTTTTGCAGATGATAATGAAGTAGTATTTACGGATATCTTCTTCTCAAATGAGAACTTTAGCGAGATAGAAGCGTTCTCCGAAGGAGGCACTGTAAAACTTAAGTCGGGAACTATCTATCCCTTACAAAAAATGCAAATCACTACTGCGGCAAAATAGCAGGAGTGGTTTTTTATTTTTTACTGCTGCGCAGAACGCTTATCTCTAATCATACTGATGAAAAACTTCGAAAAAAGACTCACCGGCGGCCACCCAAATTCGCTTGGAGAAACTGTCGAGATTGTAGCAGAAGTACTAGCTGAGCCAGAGAGTTTTGGAGAACTCTTTGATTGCTATTTTAGCGAAGATGAGACTGTCAGATTGCGTACTTCCAACGCTATGAAACGCATCGGCAAGGAGCAAAAAAGTATGCTAATTCCTTATATCGATCGCTTTCTCAACGAAATCTCCCAGATTGATCAAGCCTCGGCCCAGTGGACCCTTGCTCAGTTGTTTCAGTTATTAGAAAAGGAGATGCAAATAGAGCAACGATCCAAAGCTGAGGCAATTATGCGCCACAACCTAGCTAATCACAAAGATTGGATTGTCCTCAACACCAGTATGGATACCTTAGGGAAATGGGCCAAAAAAGACCACGCCTTAAAAGAATGGCTCTTTCCTCATTTAGAGCGTTTGGCAAAAGATGACCGAAAATCTGTGGCAGGTAGAGCCAATAAGATCCTCCTTAAATTATACAAATAGCTCGTGAGATTGGGCCAGAGTACAGTACAAGCCAAGGCTTGTCTAGTTTTGATGAATGAATCTAATGATAATTTTGCCTCTATTTCTCCTGCGATTATATTGATGTATGAATAGTTCGTTCGCTAGTATTATCCTTTTGCTCATATTCGCCTTATCAGCTTGCCAGCCTCCTACTAATACGGAGGAAAAAGCCGTTGAAGGGATCCAAACTTCTGCGATTGAGCAGGAGGTGTCTGCTCCCGATGAGTCGCCAATACAGTTACTTGTTATTACCACTCCCGCTTGGGATCAATTCAATGGTAGACTGCAGCGTTTTGAAGGAGATGGTAAAGATTGGAGGCCTATTGGCAGCCAAATACCCATAGTGGTAGGTAAAAATGGTTTGGGATGGGCAGTCCAAGAGGAGGAGTTACAAGCGTTCGGCGGGCCGGTAAAAAAAGAGGGCGACCTCAAATCTCCAGCCGGAGTATTTCAATTAGGTACTGCCTTTGGTTATGCGGCAAATCAGGAGGCGAATTGGCTAAAATATCCCTATTGGCCTATTACCCCTCAAACCATGTGCATCGAAGACGTCAAGTCAGAATACTACAATCAAATCCTAGAAGAAGGGGAAGTGCCTGCCGATTGGAATAGTACTGATCATATGCGCCGCAAGGATGATCTATATGAATGGGGTGTCTTTGTCGAGCATAATTACCCAGAGCCAACTCCTAAAGCGGGTTCTTGCATATTTTTACATGTTTGGAATACTAAGGGAGGCAAAAGGCCTGGTGGCACTGCGGGTTGTACCGCTATGGATAAAGCTCAATTGGTTGAGGTATTACGTTGGTTGGATGAAGAAAAATCACAGATGATGGTGCAGATGCCGCTAGGTGATTATCAAAAGCTCCAAGAAGCGCGTTCATGGCCAGCAATAAATTAGATGCATAGACATTAATTTACACACATAACTTATTTTTCTACGCAATATCCATCCGAGGCGAAAACCAAATTTCGGTAATTTTTACCATTCACACTGTTAGGCAGACCTTTCAGTCAAGAGGAATGACCGTTCATTTTTTTGGCCCGTTTCGAGCATCATTTCGGCAAAAGATTTGCAATACTTCCGACGTAACGTTAATTGAACAGAAGGACAATGTACCGCATACAGAAAATTGGAGAAGAATGGAATATACGAAATACGCAAAGCGGCGCCTTTCGTAGTTTAACTCCAGAAGAGGTACAGAAGCTTTTGGAAGAATTTCCAGGGCTAAAAAACAGTTACCAATTCAATTACTTTCGTAACGAGATCCGCTCGATAGAAGATCTCCCTTAAAGAGCAATGTATCACCCTCTGGGGTTTGATCATAAAGATTTTTCATGGTGTTTGTTTGGGTTTGGACCGCTCCTAACGGAGCGGTTTCTTTTTTATAGGCATTTAGCTAGTTTTGCCTCAAATAAGGTACTCATGAAGAAAATACTTCCCATCATTGCCCTTTTGTTTTTCATCGCTTGTCAGCCAGATCGTCTTCCTGAACAAGGCGACGGTTTGTATGCAATTATGGAAACTTCAAAAGGCGACATCGTTAGCCGCTTAGAGTTTGAAAAAGCGCCTTTGACAGTTGCCAATTTTGTCGGCTTAGCAGAAGGTACAATCGAGCATAATGCAGGAAAAGGAAAAGGCTTTTATGAAGGGCTGACTTTTCATCGCGTAGAACCTGGCTTTGTTATCCAAGGCGGAGATCCTCAGGCCAATGGTATGGGAGGTCCCGGATATAAATTTCGTCAGGAGATCAATCCTGATCTGAAGCACAATGTAGCGGGCACACTTGCTATGGCCAATGCTGGCCCAAATACAAACGGAAGCCAGTTTTATTTCACCCTTGCGCCTACCCCATTTTTGGATGGTGGCTATAATGTTTTTGGCTATACAGTCGATAGCACCTCATTAGCAGTGGCGATGCAAATTGCCGTAAGAGATACAATTAAACACATAGAAATTGTACGCAAAGGCGCTGCAGCCAAGAGTTTCGATGCACCAAGCGTCTTCATAGAACAGCAGAACCAATAGACAATTCTGTATATAATTTGCGTCAATCCTCGTATAACAAAAAATCATTGGCTGATTCTAAACATTCTACCTAATTTTAGGTAGTAATTATTGGAATGAAGCTAATTTTTACGAAATTTGTCGAAGATAAAATGCGTG
>CAZHOC010000550.1:0-4632 GCA_964534295.1 uncultured Bacteroidia bacterium
CAAGTTTTGCCGGTAGCTTCCAACAAGGAAGAAGGCCAGGTGCTTTTCATCGCTACCTGACCCTTTCATTATACTACAGTCTTTAATTTTGTTTACTGCTGCGCAGAACGCTTATCTCTAGCAGATTTGCTTCCGGCAAAGCTGATGATGATAGATTCTAATGAAATTTTAAGCTACTATTCCGCTGCCACCGTTTTGATGACTTCTAAAGGATAAGCGCTCTCTTCTCCGTCGATCCAAACCTGGACAGAATAGTTTCCCTCTGGCCAACGGCCAACCGCAATCCTAGAACGTAAATTCCCTCCATCGGAAGAGATAATTCTCTTGGCCATGAGCTGGCCATCTGCATCCTTGATGGTCACCTCAACCACCTTTAACTCCCGTGGTTGGCTGATGTGTTCAAGTTCGATCATTTCACAGACCACATTGGTTTGGCCACTGACCAATACCTTACCACTGTCTCCCCAAATCTTAAAGGTTTGAGGCATCTCTGAGACTTCCAGAGAGCGAGCTTGACTCATACTAAAGGTTGACAATACAAAAGAGAGGCTGAGCAATGCAAGTATGCGCATAGGATGATAATCGGATTAAAGTTAGAATAAGCATTGTAAATTTCGATTATTGGGAATAAAAATTCCCTTTAAATCCGCTCATTTTGTTACACCGACTAAAAAAGCCGCAAAAAATCAGCTTCTGATTTATTACATGATTGCTTTATTAGCCCTAGAATGTGTTACTTTAGGGCTCATTTCGAAGGAATAGAACTCATGCCCTCCCCAAAGCCCGAAACTAGAACGCAACGTAATAAAGACGCTATCCGAATATTTGTCACAGGAGGTACCTTTGACAAAAACTATGATTATATCACCGGGCAACTCTATTTTGAAGAGACCCAGCTCCCCGAAATGCTAAGATTAGGGCGTTGCACTTTGGATGTCAATCTCCGCACTTTGATGATGATGGACAGCCTCGATATGTCTGAGGAGGACCGTAATCTAATCGTGTACAATTGTGAGCATTGTGAGGAAGACCGTATCGTAGTCACACACGGTACCGACACCATGGTGCAAACTGCGGCTTTAATTGCGGCCAAGGTCACCAACAAAACGATCATTATCACTGGTGCGATGGTGCCATATCGCTTCGGGAGCTCTGACGGATTTTTTAATTTGGGGGCTGCTTTAGCCTTCGCCCAAACCCTGCCACCAGGGGTTTATGTAGCAATGAATGGACGCTATTTCCACTGGGCAAATGTTCGAAAAAACGTAAAAACCGGCTTTTTCGAAGAAACGCCATAATGGAACAATATTTGGAATTAATTCTTGTGAATTATTCAGTTTTTCCAAATTGATTTCGTTCAAGGCTTGTATTTTCAGAATAAAAGCATTTTTTTTAATTGGGAGATCATAAATTTCCCAGCGTTTTCTTTATACCCAAACTCTAATCAATCAGCATATTAACTCTAACATTTACTCCCCATGAAAAGATCCCTAGCTTTCTGGATCGCTCTGACCTGCTTATTCCCTTTTTCCTTCGCTCAGACTTACACTACTTACACGAGCTTTGCGACCCCTATTCCTAATCCAGGAGGGACCTGCTGGGATTTTCCAGTAACCAGTCGTAACGCAGTGTGGGCAGATGCTGGTTATACGCTCAGCACATTTCAAACTACTTCCCTAAATTTTGATTTTGAGCTCTTCCTCGGAGAGTTTGATGGGGGAGGAAATGGAATCGCTTTCTTATTTCAGCAAGAAGGTCCAAACGCTTTTGGCGCTTCTAACTGGGCTATCGGCTATGGAGGAGGTAACCCTGTCTCTCCCTCAGTAGCAGTTGAGATTGATACTCGATTCGAAGGCTTTGTCGATCCCGCCGCTGCTGCTGGTGCAGATCACATGGCAGTATATGTAAACGGCGCCAATAATGCTGCTCCAGCAGTAGGCCCAACCAACCTTCCCAATGTTGAAAATGATAGCTATCACCGCTTAGTTGTTACTTGGAACCATATCACTGAGACCATGACGGCAACTTTTGACGATACCTATGTGATTAGCTATACTTTCGATCCTGCGACGGTGTTTTCCGCCACAGGTGGCCCTATCTATTATGGTTTTACGAGCAGTAGTCTTTATGGTACCGCAGCTCCAGTAAACAATCATAGAGTTTCTTTTGATGGCCCGGGAAGCCTCAGCGCTTGTTCTGCTGTAATTTCTCTACCAGTCGAGATGCTAGACTTTTTGGGTGATTATAAGCAAGACCACGTGGAGCTAAATTGGTTGACTGCCTCCGAGGTAAACAATGATTACTTTGAAGTACAGCGCTCAGTTGATGGGGAAAACTGGGAAGCACTCGGCAACGTAGCAGGCTCCGGAACTAGTGCCAATATGAATGCTTACGAGTACAAAGACTATCTCGTGAGCTATGGCACCAACTTTTATCGTCTCAAGCAAGTGGACTTTGACGGTTCGTTTTCATACTCCAACCGGATTGAAGTAGAACTACCTTTAGAATTGGCGCGTATTAGCCTATTCCCAAATCCTGCTAGCGAAGAGATGCAAGTACGTTTATTGACGGATGGACCTCTTTCTGAGACCATGTATACCGTATTTGATATGACAGGACGTATTGTGATGAACAGTGGCTATATCGGCGTAGATGCCTGGAAGCCAGAGTTTACTGTTCCAGTGGGGGAGTTAGAACCCGGAATCTATATTATCGACGTAGCTGTCGGTGAGGATTTTGTGAAAACTGCACGATTCGTCGTAAAATAGTATTAGACAGCAATTTTAGATATTAAGGTGTTCCGCGTCGCGGAACGCCTTTTTTCTTTAAACTATGTGATACAGAAGGCCTGAGGCAGGACTACAGTTTAGGGTATTGTCTTCCGCTTCGCGGAACGCTCAGGCTAGGCTTTGTTTCGATTGAACAAAAAGATAAAAAGGCCAATACCATTGACGGACAGACCGATGGTCTGTAGGTTCATTTCAGTTTCGATGAATAGGGGGGAAGCCAGTAATAGGCAGCCTATCGCACAAAATACTACCGCTAATATCAATGCCGGACTAGTTTTCTTTCCTTCTGCCATGAGTGTTACTGTTTAGTGCTAATGCTAGAGATAAGCGTTCCGCGCTCCCGAAAGCTTTCGGGAGGTAATCCCAACCTAATCGAACCTAATTGCCTTGACTGGAGTAATCCGATTGACGATGATCACCGGTAAAAACATGAGGCTGGTACAGCAGGCGATCACCAACAGATTGGCGAATAAAAACCTTACCCAAACCCATGCCACGGGCACTGTCTCAATGAAATAGTCTGCTTGATTGACTTTGATAAAGCCAAAAAGATCTTGTAAGCCTAACAAGCCTAGTCCGAGAATGTTGCCTACGAGCGTCCCTATCATGATTAAGAGGAAGGCATTCCAAACAAACATCCGCCTTATGCGGAAAGCAGGCATACCTACGGCTCTCAGAATCCCGATGGTCCGGGTGCGCTCAATGATGAGGATCAATAGGACCGTCGTCAGGTTGATAATCCCCACTAATATCATCAAGATTAAGATCACGTTGACGTTTTGATGTTGCAGGCGTAACCAGTCAAATATCTCTGGAAAAAGCTGTGTAATCGGCTCTGCCCCAAACATATAAGGCGTTATCTCATTGATGTGATAGGTCGCACTATCTAACATTTCGAGATCAGTGATATTGACTTCGAAGCCAGAAACTTGATCTTCTTCCCAGCCCCAAATCTTTTGTACCATGCTGATATCACAGAGGACGATGGTATTGTCAAATTCCTCTAAACCGGTTTCGTAAATACCTGCTATGGTTACGGGCCTTCGCCGAATGGTAGAAGTGAAGAAAACCAAACGTGCCTTATCGCCTACAGCTAAATCTAAGTTATTGGCTTGTTTACGGCTGATCAGTATTTCCGTGGACGTCTTTTCCCCTCCATAATCAGGAATCTTGCCTTCTTTGAGAGTGGATTCGAAAAAGTCCCAATTGTACTCTTGATCGACGCCTTTGAGGATTACGCCATCCCAACCGATATCAGATTTAAATAGACCTGGGCGTTCCACGTAGGGGGCAATAGAAACGACATAATCGAGCGCCTTGATGTTTTGGATGGAAGGATCGTCTCGCTTAATCGGATTGACTTCGGTATCGGCAGAGCGGTAATAGTTGCCTACTTGTATATGGGAACCAAAACCGATGACTTTATTTTGGATCTCCGTTTCGAAGCCTTCGACGACTGACAAGGCGATCTCAATGGTCGCAATAGCCAAAGCAATACTGACGATCGCCAAGCGGATCACCAACTTAGAAGCTGCCTTTTGATGCCGGAAAGTAAGCCTACGCGCTAAAAAATATTCGAAATTCAATCTGCCGTTCTTGTATGAAAATGTAAAATGTAGAGGCTATTATGTAAATGTAGCTTTAGTTCTCGTTACCTTTACGCATAAGGACCTATTTCATTTTATATTTTGCGGTTTTACATTTTTCATTTCATGCGCGTCAAATATACAAAATTCCTTCTCCTGCTTATAGGTGGATTTCTGCTACTTGCTTGTGACAACAATAGTGAGCAACAATCCTCAGATGTCATAGTCGTCGGCGAAGAGCCCGCTCCTCAAACGAT
>CAZHOC010000551.1:0-4631 GCA_964534295.1 uncultured Bacteroidia bacterium
TCACCGGACTTTATTGAATGACTTATCGGATGATAGAGATTATAAGCCTTTGAACCATTGGGGGTAATAATAGATTGCTGGAAGTTGGAGCTGTGATCAGGTAGATTGGTGAAGGTATCATACTTATCAATCCAAGAAAGGAAGTTCTTTTGTTTTTGTTCAATAAGGTAGTCTTGCTTTAATGCCCCTATACTCCAGCCTTTGAGAACAGTCTGAATTTCTCCTTGAGAGTTGATAAGCTCTACCTTTTTAAAATAATCGCAACCGATACGAAGAAATTTAACTGCGTCGGGATGCATCAAAGTTTCAACTTGGTCACTTTCAAGGCGATATTGAAATTTCCCTTTCTTCCACAAGAAGGGACTTCCTCCAATTTGATCCGCAAAAGCTCGATAGAAGCGTTCGACAGAGTCGAGGAAAAAGATCCGTTTTAGCAGCAGATCCGTATATCCTTGCAAACTATGGCTTTTGAAATAAGGCGAGTTAGGATTTAGGGAACAAAAGTCTTGAGTGATTTGTCTGACGTTAGGACCTGCTTGCATTAATAAATCGTCTAATCCTTTGGCCTTAGGATCTGTGAGATAGGCAAGAGAAGAGGATAGACCTAAGCGTTCTGCGCAGCTGTAAAAAGCTTTAGTAGCTCCATAGAAACTAAAGAGTCGCTCTGTTAGGTCTTTGTCCGGGGAAAATTGAATTTGCCGGCAATCACTATCGAAGAGCAGCACTAGTTTTTGGACCTAACATCGTTTAATTAAGTGTTTCAGTTCTGCTTTGAAGTCCAGGCGATTGGAGTCTCTAAAGTTCCATATCCCAGAAATACCGATGATAGGCAGGCCTTCTAAATGGCCTTTGAATGCTTTGAATTGCCCTTCAGTGACGAATAGCAAGGGAATAGGGGTTGCTGCTTGGTAGTCCTTTATGATCTGAGGAGTAAAGTAAACCCTCGAGCTCGCCCCAGAGGGTTGTACATATTTGCGTCCTTCGGTTGGAGATTTGAGACGTTTGACCCGATAGGGTTTTTCGGTACGCCAGCGACCTGACTGGTAGGATTCGACTTCTCCCAGTAGGTTAAAGTAATGGATCAAGATATTGCCTTGCGCATCTTCACTAAAATGTGGATGGTGATGCCAGCCTCGGGGACTATCATCGGCCACCTTAAAAAGATTATGTGCACGACTAATACCCAGCGCCTTCAGACGGGTATTGAGATAAGACATAGTAGCGGAGCTAAAATTGAATTAGCGAATCGAGTTTTTGCGATGTGCATTTGTCCTCATATAGTGGAGGACTTCGGACCAACGGTAGTAGATGCGATTGCCTGCAATAAAGAATGGTAATCCTTTTTTGCGATAAGACTTGAGGGTGCTCATAGAGACACGAAGTCTTGTGCAGATTTCTTCAGGGAGCAGAAGAGCTTCGTCTTCTGGAGGCTTTTGTTGATCGTTATAAGCTTTGAGCTCTAATAGGATTTCTTGAAGAATTAAGGTGATTTGTTCGCAGTTGAGAGGCATAGGGGTGCTTTTTGCCTCAAATGTGAAAAATCAAAGAGAAGGAAGAGTTAATCCAGTTAAGCGACTTAACCAGATTAACTCTTTATGCTAAACCTATTTTGATAGTTCTTGTATGATCCAGTCTATTCGTTCAGCCCCACGGGGATATAAACCAGATTTACTTCTTGCGACAGAAAGACGGGCTGTTTTTAGCGGTTTATTAAAGCGATCCAAAAAATGGAAAGGCAGCTGTTGAGTCATTTGGGTATGAAAGTGAACGGGCAGTACTCTAGCCTCCACTAGTCGATCAAACAAATAAAGTAGAAGAGTATTGGTTTCTTGCCAACGGATCTTTTCCCATTTAGCATCTTGGAAATGCTGAAGGAAATCAGAGTATGACAATCGGTCTGGCATTAGGCGTTCTAGTTTCAGACTTTGAAACAGTTTCTGATGTTGCTTATCAGGAAAGTCATTGATCCAAGGTAAAGCCTGGAGTTTTAGCGTCGAATAGACTATATCAGGGGAAGCGCTTGAGTCTTTGCCTCTGTTTGTGGAAATTTCTAAATGTAGCTCTAGGCTATCAAGGTAGTGAAGATAGGCCTCTGTTTCAAAGAAGGGACCTTGGGCACGAGCGGAAAGCTCCATGAAAGATCTTCTAGCGAGCAATTCATCTATTTTTCCAGCTTGAATCAGGCGGATCTCATCGGATATACTTTGGAGTTGTCTGACTTGGGCCTGAATCTTAGCCGCAAGCTTGCCAAGACCCTTGGGGTGTAAAGGAGGATGCAGAATAGTATTGATCCTGTGAATCTCCATATGTAGAAATGAGCGTTTGAAAAGGGCTTTCTTTTTTCCTTTGACAAAACGGTTTTGCAGTTGTTCAAGTCCTTGGTTAACGGCATACTGATAGTATTGCTGGAGTTTGTTATAAACCACAGGCTCATTGGAACGAAATTTCAACATTTCGCAAGCAGTTAAAGGGTGGAAGAGAATTGAAGGGAAATATTACCGTTTAGCTGTGAAGGGAGTGAAATTAGTCAGGAGGTTTAGCGGTAGGGGAAAGAAATAGGAAATGGGTGTAATGGACAAGGGACGTTTTCATTGTGTTTAATTTGTTTACACCCATCATTACGTTCGAAAAATCGAAATAGATATAAGACATAAATGCCCAATGAATAAGCGTCTTGCTCGGAGGAGAATCCGTTTGTCTCAGGAGATTATTTGAAATACAAAAAAGGGGGAGTGGTTTAGCCCCAATCGTTAAGTTTTTGATGCAGGTTCTTTTCCAAGGCCTTTTCGATTTCTGCAAATGGATAAAAATAGGTACTCCCCAATTGGGTGTGTGGGATGACGGATGCCTCTCTTAAGTTTTGTAAGGTGGCAGGAGAAATGTTGAGCCAACGGCAAACCTCTTTGCTGCGAAGATATTGTCTTTGAGGATTAAAGCCTTTGGGGATTCGTTCTTGTAGTAGTTCAGCCAAGCGGATTTCAAAAGCAGCTAGGTCAGCTTTTGTGAGTATTTCGTGCGTTTGCATAACAATGTATTGGATTGAAATGCAAGTAGCATTGAAGATGAGTTAGTAAGACCAATAAAGGAAAACGGTTTAGGGTAATTATCAATAATCTGCATCAAGATAGTTTTTTGATTTTGGCCGTTTCTGCCTCTTCTGAAAACAGTTTTGCTTTGAGGGCCTTCATATCCTCTCCTACTTTACGCTGAACTATTTTTGCGTAGTGCTGGGTAGTTTTGATGTTGCGATGCCCGAGCATGGAGCTCACCGTTTCTATTGGCACCCCATTACTTAGAGTTACGGTGGTAGCGAAGGTATGTCTTGCCATGTGGAAAGTAAGATGTTTGTTGATACCACAAATATCCGCTACTTCTTTCAAGTAGGCGTTGATTTTTTGATTTGACTTGACGGGCAATAATTGTCCTTTGATTACTCTTTCGGGGCATTCTTGGTACTTATCAATTAAGGCGAGAGCCGGAGGGAGAAGAGGAATCATAGAGCGTGTATCGGTTTTGGTGCGATTAATTTTGATCCAGTGATCTCCTTCAACATCCCTAATGATATGATCTTCGCTTAATTTGCTCATATCTACGTGAGCCAATCCGGTGTAGCAAGCAAAAAGGAACACGTCTTTAACCTGTTCGAGGCGCGGAATGGCAAAGGTTTTGTCTTCCAATCGCTTCAATTCGTCTTGATCAAGGTATTCTCTATCAACGGTTTTGTGTTTGCCTTCATAGTGCAAGAAAGGATCTTTTTCCATCCAGCCATTACGGATGGCTAAGCGTACTACTTTGCGAAAAAGAGAGACATATTTTACGGTGGTATTGTTATTAATTTTCCGAACCGTCCTAAGGTAGTGATCAAAATTAGTGATAAAGGGGTGGGTTAGTTTGTAAAGCGGAAAATCGTCCTGACGGTAGTGAAAATTAATAAAGGCCTCGATATGTTTGAGACCGGTGGTATACCTGGCTAGGGTCGCCTTCGCGTAGTCCTGCCCTACCCTTTCGGCCAGTTGCTTATTGTGGAATCGGTAAACTGAAAGTACGGTGTGAACGTTCTTACTTTCTTTCCCTAGAAAAGCATCTTTTAGGGCGATGGCCGTTAGTGGCTCATCTCTATCCAGGATTTCTCTTTGGTGTTTATAGAGTTTCGTACTGACGGCGTTGAGATAGTTATTAAGCTCCTTACTTGCTGCAGATCTGCCGCTAGGTCTTTCCTTTTGCTCATTCCATTCCTCTGGGTGGAGGTATCTTTTAAGGCTTAATTCAGCCCTTTTACGGTTTACAGTAATCCTCAAATAAAGGGGTGCGGTGCCATCTTTGCGGGATTTTTGCTTTTTGAGCAGAAAATGGAGGGAGAATGTGTGCATAAATAGGTCTCGCTAAGTGTGTGTTTTCTTAGTTAAATATACTCATTTTTTACGAGTTTATCAATTATAAATCACTGAATAACAGACACTTAATCCCATTTGTGAGACCTATTGGCTTTTTGAGCAATAGGTCCCCTAATAGGTCGCACAAATTCTAAAAATAATGGTGTTTTTGGAGGGGTATAAAAGCAGAAAAGCCCTGATACGAGCGTATAAGAGCTTTTCTAAAAAGGTCCAATTAATCAAGTGGAAGCGGAGGGA
>CAZHOC010000552.1:0-4625 GCA_964534295.1 uncultured Bacteroidia bacterium
AGCCTTTGGTGGTAAATGAGTAGGGAGAATCTCTACAAGTATCTTTAAAAAGACAGAACTGGCCAAACAGTAGGGCAAATCTTTACTTGGATCTACCTTATTGCTTGGCCAGTTTAGTATATCAAATAATTATGGCTCTTAATTGGAGCGCTGGGTCTTTATTTTTATCAGTCATTTTTAGGCAGACGGCTTCGCCGAACGCTCAGTTAGACTCTACTAGTAAATCTTCCCTTCAGCTGTACTATCGCACCATCACCTTCTGGCTTTCTTGCCAATCGCCGCCTTTGACACGCACGATATAAAGTCCAGGGCTCAATCGTTCTGTATCCATTTGTAAGAAGGTTCCTGCCTCCGGCGAATCAAATGTGGCCTCCGTTAGGACCTTACCACTTAAATCTAAAAACTGTGCGACACAATCTGGAGCCGTGAAATTGACCATCACCGCCAAGCGATCGCCTATTTCGATAGGATTAGGAAAAATCAAGGGTAAAAGCCGCGTATCAGGCTCTGTAACATTGCCTTCAAAATATTGCTTAGCAAAATTAAAGGCATCTATACCTACTTGCTCACCGATAAAGCGTCCCGGAATATCATCTGCAGGGGGGTGAATACCACCCCAAATCCGCGAAAGACTCGTCTGATCAGAGGCATCACGATAAGTCGCCCACTGCAGCTCGATATCTACGCTAGGTCCATCTTCAAAGACCAAAAATTCATTTTTAGGGGCATCAAAAACACCCATCCCGCCTGGGAAGAAAGGATCTCCCGTCAGCATGGTTAAGACCTCAGCGGCAGCTCTAGAGTAAGTCGAGTGTCCAGAAACATAACCCGCAAAAGGAGGCGTCACAAAACTTGGGCGCTGATAAGGCCACCAGTTTTCAGCCAAGATCCAATCTACTCCGGCTACATCTGTCCGCGGATCAGAGATAAAGTCTGGCCCTTTCCACGCATATAGTTTGATCTTGCCCACGTTTTCATCAAAGGCACCCGCCAATGGATCTCCCGATTTCACCACCTCTATCAAACCGGGATATAGAGGAATCCCCTCTGGATGATAAGAGATCTCTTGGGGATCACTTGATTGCCCCTGGTCCGCCATATAGCGAATCGTAGAGATCGGACGCGGATAATCGTAATAACCTTTGATCCCCCAAGCGGCAATCGCACAATCGTGCATCGCTCCTCCTAGAGCTAAGTAGGCCTTGACGTCCCATTCCAAATCGTCCAAAATAGGTCCTTGACCTTCAAATCTTTTTTCCAGCTCGGGGTGATCGTTAACGTAGTTTAAAATTGTATACCAATGGCCCGGAGGTGTCTCCGAATCTGGTCCATCAGCCCAAAACTCTGCCAATACACGGGCATAATCAGCTCTAGGCACAATATTCGGCTCATAAGGCTGACCGGTAGCAGGGTTGACCGCATGTCCTGTGCTAGGATCTCCACCCTCGATTTCATCATAGAAATCGCGCATATCCGGAAAGTTTTTCGGCATATCGTCTATATCGAAATTGCCTTTGGTGCCCGGTGAAATATCCCACATCACACTATCCTTAGGGTCAAGGTGAGCTGACCATAGCGCCACTAACGCAAATCCCCATTTATATTCATCAGTCATCGCAGGATCACTAGCATCCATCAGCGGAGGCATGCCTGGATCATGATAGACTTCATAATCAAAGCCATCACGGGTATAGGTAACTTTGTCTTCTTCTTTCAGCGCAAAAGGACTAACTGCGCCCCACTCTGGGCTTAGGAAATCGGGTAGGGTACCAGAGGGATTACCACTTTGATCAATAAATATCTCAAAGGCCAAGGGCTGCCATCGGTTAGGATCAGTAAAGGAAGGATTACCCGGCAAAATCATCCGTAGAGGCTCATTGGCGGGCTCGTAATACTGATTGGCATATAGCTCCTCTTCATTGCTCCCATCTTGTAAACCAAAGCGAATAATTTGCTCTGCGATATAATTGCCCAATGCCGCGGGACTACCCGTTGAGATATAGTCAGTATCTCGAAAAGTCATATCGTAGCCGAGATTCTCCATCAGGTTATCGGCCGTGCCGAACGATATGAATACCCCCGGAGAGAAACGGAAACGATGACGAATTAAGCGGTAAGCCGCGTAGCTCATGGCTTCTTCCTGAGCTTCCTTACGGTTGTCAGGAGTGGCGATTCCCGAAAACGGGCAAATAAAGCCATCCGTGATTTGACCGAGGAAATAGGGTTTAGCCGTAGGCTCAAATGCCGCCCAGGCATCGTACATAGCCGCAGAAACATGAAATAGATTACGAGCATGCACCGTCGGACGAGCATTGTCTCTACGAATACTCTCCAACAATACTTCGTTCCATTCTCTGGCAACGGAATGATCCTGGCTCAGGCCGATCATGGGAGCACAGAGAAGTATTAATCCTAAAAAGCTGGTAGCGAATAAGTTTCTCATCATCCTTTAGTCTTCAACTCCAATATCATCAAAACGTAGCGCAAGACAATAAAGCTGCGCGATGACAAAAGGCATTTCGTCATATACAAAAATAAGCATATGGAAACTTAAATTCTTGCTATCAATCAAGAATAAAGCCGCCTCCGGCTTTCCATTTCTGCCACCAATCGATCGTGGGCGCTTCATTCGCGGGTAGGCTTGGGAGTTCGGCGAGGCCGAAAAAACGCAACTCCTTAGCCTCATCGGAACGATCTAAGAGCTCCCCTTCCCAATCATCACAATGAAAAACAACTGTAAAGTATTGCACTGTATCTCCATTAGGATAGCGCACCGTCTCAGCCTCCGGACGAGTACTTATGCCAATTGCGTTCACTGACTTTAGCCTTAGTCCACTTTCTTCCGCCGCTTCCCGAATAATGCATTCACTGATACTTTCGCCCTCCTCAAAACCTCCCGCGATCAGCCCCCAATTATCATTATCGACCCGACGTAGCAACAAAATTTCGCCGCTCGCATTTTCGATGATAATGCGAGCGGCGGGATGAATTATCTTGCGAGAACCAATCAGCTCCCGTAAAGCCATGATATAAGACATAATTAAGCGTTGGCTAAGGCACTAATTGCAGCAAAATCTTCCTCACTCAATTCGATCTCTCCAGAAGCCACATTTTCCGCCAAGTGGGCAGAGGAAGAAGTTCCGGGAATCGGCACCATCACCTCAGAATGACGCAATCACCATGCAATCGCAATCTGATAAACCGAAGCTCCATATTTCGCCGCGATCTGCTTGAGCGTTTCATTGTCCATATCGCCAGCATCGAGCGGATACCAAGGAATAAAGGCGGCCCCATTGGCTTCGCACCATTTGAGCTCGTTTTCCCATTTGCGATAGCGCAGAGAATAACGGTTTTGCAAGCTGACTACTTTGATGTGCTTGGGGGCCTCGGCGAGCTCTTCGTCGCTGACTTCTGAAAGGCCAAGATGACGGATATAACCCTGATCCTGAAGCTCTTTGAGTTTCCCTAGACTTTCACCTAGCGGCACATTGGGATCAATACGATGAAGTTGGTAAAGGTCGATGCGCTCTAATTTAAGGCGCTTTAAGCTGCCTTTGAGCGCATCTTCGAGATATTGAGGATCTGCGCGCGGTTTCCATTGATTGGGGCCTTGACGGGTCAATCCGCCCTTAGTGGCAATCACCAATTGATCGGCATAAGGATGTAGCGCTTCCGCGATCAATTCTTCCGATACATTGGGGCCATAAGCATCCGCCGTATCGATAAAATTGACCCCCAGTTCGATGCAATCGCGCAATACTTTGATCGCTTCTGCTTTATTTTTGGGAGGGCCCCAGACACCGTCGCCGGTAATCCGCATAGCACCAAAACCCAGTCGATTGATGGCTAGATCGCCACCTAATTGTAAAGTGTACTTACTCATTTTGGGGTGTTTTATTGCTTAAGTATTAAGATATAAGTAGAAAGTATTAAGACGCTCCCAAATTGACCAGTATGGACGGTTAAGGCAGGTTTTTGGGGTACTTAGTACTTAAACCCATAAGCGACTGCTATCGTTACAGCCAAGTGAAAAAAATAGCAATAGAAGTATCTGTTTAGGGGCACTCCTGCGGAGAACGCTAATTCCTGCTTAGATATAAGCTAAGGCTTTTTTGCTATGAGGATTCGATTTTTAGGATTGCCCTCATCTCTTCTATCCTCTTGGAGTACAAAGCCATTTCTCAACAATAAATTTAGGGAGGGCTGATTGTCCACTTGGGTGTAGGCTTCGATCAAATCCAATTTTTGCGGTCCAAAACCATAAGCTAATACTGCCTCCATCGCCTCATTCATGATGCCCTTGCGATGAAAATCTGTATGCAGATCATAGCCTACCTCTGCTTGCTTTTTGTCCTCGGTAAAATTCCACAAGCAAATCGAACCGATCATGGTCGGATTTTCTTTAAGACAGATGCTCCAGTAAAGGATGGCTTCATTTTCGATATCCTGATGCCGCAAGCGGATAAATTCCTCCGCCTCCGCTAAATTCTTGGGCCTAGGCCGCTTGACCAGCGCGTTTACCGCAGGGTCAGACCGCAGAAAAAAGACCGCTTCAGCGTCGGAGACAAGCGTTCGGCGCAGCCGTAGCCGCTCAGTAGTCAATTCTGGAAAAGGATGAAAGGGCA
>CAZHOC010000553.1:0-4622 GCA_964534295.1 uncultured Bacteroidia bacterium
AAAATCGCTATCTGCGAGGGGCAGTATATGGTTTGGTCATGTGCTGTATGGGTTTTTATCTGTTTCAGAAAACAGATCTTATCTACAACAATGCTCGACACCAGATCAATGGCGCCATTTATATGGATGCCAATGGTGATCAGCAGTGGGGCAAAAACGAGCAGTTTCTCCCTTTTGTCAAACTCAATCTTTACGCCGATCTCAATGACAATCAAAAGCTCGATGAGCATGATCTGCAATTGGCTACCTGTCTGACAGACGCAAAAGGAAGGTATAATTTTGATATTGCCCATGGCAGAACGCTCATCGCTAGGATCCGCGATCCCAAAAACGAAAAGCAAGTCAATACCATCAGTGGCAGCGTTAGAGTCGGCCAATCCTTTATCAATCTAGGAGGAGATGGAGGCGTAAGTAATCTCACGACCTTAACCTTTGACAATATCCAGATACCAAGCGATGCCGAAATCCAGCACGCATTTTTGCGTTTTCGGTCCGCATCAAATAATTACGAGCGACCTGTCTTTTGGGTGTTTGGGGAAAAATCCAACACGGCGGAGGCCGAAGATCCCTACACACGCCAGAGTATTTTGTGGGAATGTGGGACCTGGAAAAAAGATCATCTCTATCAGAGCCCAGATATCAGCAAAGTGCTTGCAAGCTTAATCACCCAAGGCAGCCAAAGTCTTTCTATCGTCATCGAGGGCAATGAAGGCTTTAAAGAGGCTTACTCCAGTGCTGAGCATGCTCCTCAATTGGTGGTGCAGTATCGCATACCGGATCACGCTTATTTGCTGAGCGTAGATCCTTCTTACTCTTCTGCCTTTGGTTCCGAACGTAGTTATTCACTTGCCTTCAAAGACCATCGCAATATTAGTTTGGCCTATCCCGGTACGCCACCCATCTGTTTGGCGCTCACCCAAGATGGCCGTATGGCTTCTCTCAATTGGTACTCCGGTATGTATCAGGCTTTCCCGCCAGCGGAACGCCCAAGTATAGAAGCAAAACAGCTCAATTGGTCCCAGTCCGACTTATTTGGCTTGTTCAAAGGTCAAATAGGCAGGGTAAGCGTTCCGCAAGGCGGCTTCCAAAAAATACGTCTCAAACACAAAGCCCCCATCATCGCACTCAGCACTCAGACTACCTCATCCAAGCTTTGGGCCATCGATCAGGCAGGCTATGTCTTGTCAGTAGATCCGATCAGTGAGCAATTGATCGAACATCCTATTTCTTTGGTCGCCTTCGCCGAACTTCAAGACCAGGACATCGTCCAATTGACTTATGTAGCAGCTGACCAAAAGCTTTACGCCATTGTTAACTCGGCTGCTCAAGCACAACAACTCTATTGTATCAATACCCTCGATGGGAGTATCCAAAGCCTTGGTCCTCTGCTCGTTCAGGGGCGTCCGGTCAATGAAATTCTCAACCTAAGCGCTCAACCCTCAGGCAAGCTTTTGCTGATTACAGGCCAAGAAAACCCTCCTGAGCTCCGCAATCTTTTGGTAGAACTCAATCCCAAAAATATGAACAGCAAGGTGCTCCAGCCTTTTGTCAACCAACTGGGGATCACTCAATGCGGATGTTTGATGGCCCCTCCTCATCAGATTGAGGGCCAGGTCTTTTTTGACCGCAATGCCAATGGCTCCCAAGACAAGACAGAACTCGCCTATCCTAATATTAGATTACATCTCTACTTAGATCAAGATGAGGATGGTGAAATCGACCCAGAAGACTGGTTATTGGAAACGCTTGTAACCGATCAATCCGGCAAATACTATTGGCAGGATTATCATTCTGCTCAGTATTTGATCCAGTTAGATACGACCACTTTGCCAGGCGGTATTTCGTTGATGGGCGATGAAGTCCAAAGCGCGGATTTTAGAGATTTTCTCGGTGGCGGTGTTTATAATGCACTCAACTTTTCGGCTAATCAAAGCACGCGTATCTCTCAGATTCATTGGGCCCGTTTCCAAGCGCAAATGTTGGAAGAGGAAGTCAAACTTTCTTGGGTTACTACTCGCGAAAATGAGTCTGGACATTATTACGTAATGCGATCAGAAGATGGTATTCGTTACGAAAACATAGGAAGGGTAGTCGCTCGTGGCCCCTCTAGTGGGATGCAGGAGTATGAGTTTAGCGATCGTAATTTTCAGCAATTACAGAGTGGTAGCGCCGTTTATCGCCTGCGTTGGGAAAATGTCCAAGGCCAATCTTCTTACAGCGGCCTGCGTTCTCTGGCCCAAGAAAGTGATGGTCTTCGCATCGAACTATCACAAAACACCAATCGCCCTTTGGACCTTCGTTACCGCACCGACAATAGTGGCAAAGCAGCGCTGAAGGTGATCAATTTGGCGGGACAGACTGTCTTTCAAAAGACGATGATTACCGGGCCGGATTGGCGTCAGCTAAAGATCAGCAATCACGATTGGAGCCCTGGGATTTATTATATCCAGTGGGATGATCACGAACACTCTCGTCTCAAAAAAATTGTGATTCAGTAGGTGGGCCACCGCTTCGCGGAACGCTTATCTCCAGGCGACAAGGCAATGCCTTGTCGCAACCCGATCACCTCCGATTTCTCGTCGCTGCGCTCGCTCGAAAGGAAAATGAAGGAGATTTAAAAACCCGATCGATACGATCCCTAGCGGTACAAAATTTTGTGGTGCTACACCAATTTTTCATAAATCTCCATCAGCTCTTGGACCTGATTACCTTGACGAAATATCTCCGCATATTCACGCCCGAGGCGGACCATCTCGGTTTTATCAAAAGAGTCTTGGTTGAGCTTACGCAAAGCCGCCACTAATTCGTCTACGCTATCTGGATCGATGAAAATACTGGCAGGCCCGCCAGCCTCCGGCAGTGAAGAGCGATTGCTGGTAATAGCAGGTAAACCAGAGGCCAATGCCTCTAGCACCGGCAAGCCAAAGCCTTCATAGTAGGAAGGATAAACCATGGCCGTGGCATTTTGGTAGATCGCAGGAAAATCTGCAAAAGGAATATCACGCAGCCATTGAATATGAGGCTCCAGCCCTAATTCAATTGCCATGCTTTGCATTTGACGATAGTAAGTCCCGCCTCCTCCGATCACCACCAAGCGAAAAGCAGGATCTTCTTTGACCAATTGAGGCAAGGCCTGTAAAATGAGCCGCATATTCTTGCGTTCGATGACCGAACCTACGTACAAAAAGTACTTTTGGGGCAATTGCCAGCGCTCTGCTACGGCTGAGCGTTCTCCGAAGGAGCGCTCCTCATAAAAAGTCGGATTACAAGCCTGACGAATCACCCTAATCTTGTCCTCTGCCACCCCATAATAGCGTAAAATATCCGCCTTCGTACTCTCACTGATGGCGATGATATGATCCGCCTTTTGGCAGGCATAGCGAAATTTGTAATGATAGACTTTGCGGTCCCAAGCTCCATATTGCTCGGGATGCGGATAAAAAATCAAATCATGGATAGTAACGACCGATTTGATGCCGCTCTTATGGATGCCAAAAGGTAGCTCATGACTGAGACCATGAAAGATGTCAATCTGGTCGCGCTTGAGATCCTTAAGCACTCCCCTACTCCGCCACCAAGCTTTGATCGGCTTATTGCTGCTGTGATGGTGAAAATGACCGTCTACGAATAATGGCTCCGTCCGAGCATTGCGCGTCAGTTTGGGACTATATAGATGGTAATGGTGTTGAGGATAAGCGGCCCGTAGCTCCGTCAAGAGCGTGCGGGAATAATTGCCTAGTCCGGTAAAGTTTTGAAAAGCGCGCTTGGCGTCAAAGCCGATGTTCATCTATTAGCTATTGCGAAGACGTTCCATGAGGTTACGGGTGATAGCCAAAAACTCCAATTCCGTAATCATGCCGGCTAATTTACCATTTTTGACGACAGGCAAGCAGCCCAATCCTTTGGCATCCATGATCTCCATCGCTTTGAAGATGGTGTCTTCTGGACTGATGGTTTGGGGGTCGACCCGCATGATGTCCTTGATGGTGAGATGCTCAGATTGATCTTCTGAGATATTGCGTTGCGCGAAGTAGCGCAACAAAATGCGCGCGGTAATCAAACCTACTAATTGGCCACTCTGATTTTCGACCGCAATATGACGCAAGCGTCGCCAATCCATCATACTAGCGGCGAGGTCCACTACGTCATCTTCCTGTACAGTAATCAGATCCGTCTGCATAAACTCCTCGACCAACATGACAGTCGGTTTGTAGTCGATATGCTGAGCGTGAGCAAGCTCCCATTCGTGGACAGGTTTGCCTACTATTTGCTGCTCATAGATCGCACCGGTAACGGAGGAGATCACTTCATCACGGCCAAGGCCGGCATTTTTGAGATTGCGATAAGAATCCAAAATCCAACAAGAACCCGTTTTGCCTGTTTTAGCGCGTTGACGAATGATATCGAGATAATAATCGCTATCAGCCTGATCGATATTCGCTTTTTTGAGGCCGTTTTCGGCGATAGGTAGTAGTTCTTCGAGGATCAGCTGGGCGGGAGAAATCTTACGATTATTGCGCCAAGTCAGCTGCGTATCCATGCCAAAGCGAGCCGCGGCAAAGAAGTTGGCCTTAGCGTCGGTAAAATCCAATTCTTTGGTGATGTCGGTACATTCCTCATCC
>CAZHOC010000554.1:0-4614 GCA_964534295.1 uncultured Bacteroidia bacterium
CAGAATTTATCGACGGTGGGCAGGAAACAGGTTTGGCCTTGTCTGTAATTGACGATTCCTTGTACTCGGGCTTACCGATTAGCTGGGGGGCCAACTTTTTTGATTATGATCATGATATGGATCAAGATTTATTCGTATGTAATGGTGCCTTAAACCCTGACATTCGTTTTAATCCTAATTTGTTTTTTGAATCCCAAGAGGGACAGTTTACCGAAAAAGCAAGTGAGCTAGGACTCAATGACTACAGTATCGGTCGTGGCTCTGTAGTATTTGACTACGACAATGACGGGGACCTAGATATCTTCACAGTCAATCAAAAACCTAAAGATCCAAACGCACTCTTTCCGAATCCTAGAAGCCGCTTGTTCCGTAATGATGCGGCTAATGGAAACTGGCTCAAAGTGAGTCTAGAAGGCGTAAATGCCACTAAGCACGGTCTTGGAGCACGGATAGAGTTAATCGTTGACGGAACGCTCCTAGTTAAAGAAATTTACGCGGGTTCCAGCCACCTATCCTCCAACTCTACCATCGCTCACTTTGGGCTAGGCACACAAAACGAAATTGAAACTTTGACAGTAAAGTGGCCAGGTGGACATACGCAAGTTATTCCAAACGTAGCCGTAAATCAGCATTTGAAGATTCAGGAAGATAGCTCTCCGCAGGTATATAATGAGGATATCTTAGAATTTATCCCTACTGAGTTTCAAGATGGCGTACGAATTCGCTATCAATTGACCGGTACAGAAAGCCAATTGGAAGAAGTTAGCGTTTATAGCTTGGAAGGTAAGCGTGTCCAGCAAATAATAGATCTACCGAGTACAAGAGCTGGCTTTATCTATTGGCAGGCAAACAATGACCTTGCTTCGGGGATTTATTTTGTAAGAGTACGCAGTACAAACGGTACTACTACCCAAAAAGTAATCAAATACTAATGCGTTTTATCTGGCGATATGGACTAGGCTGTCTGAGTTTTTTACTCCTCCAATTCCAGGCGTTGCCTGCTCAGGAGCTATTGCCGGATGGAGATTTTGAAGAGTTAAATTCTTCGGTTTGCAAATCTCCTAGTCAACATATGTTTGACAATCCTTATTGGTATCCATTAGACGCTACGCCTGATCTATTTATCAAAGGCTGTCCAATCAATAATAACGGGTCATTTTTCTGGGATGAAAGCTTAAGGTCTTACTCAGGAGATAATTTTGTGGGCCTAAATAGTCGTTGGAACTCTAATGGTACTTATGTAGCAGAAGGGATTGCTACCCCTTTGAACGAGACCCTCAAGCCAGGAACTCCCTATTTTTTTGAGTTTGCCGTCCGAAATCGCGGTTCCTATGAAGGAGCAGTGAACTCTGCCTCCTTATGTGCCCTAGACCCAGATCGACATATAGATGTCTATGGCTTCGCTGATAGCATTGAGGTGTTTAGAGACTCCGCTAATGGAACCTCCACCACCAATGCTCATCTCCTCGCCGAGATCCGCTCTCTGGATCTAAACGGCAAGGACCCCGGGAAATGGGAAGTGATCTCTACTTGCTTTATTGCCCAAGGGGGAGAACGATTTATTGCTGTAATGATGCCCTTAGGGACATTTGGCCCCTTACCGGCTTGTGCGGTGAATCAGGCGAGTAGCGGTGTATTTCATTCCTTTTACTTTAATATTGACTCCCTAAGCCTAATCGAATTGCCAAAGGAGCTAGTCGTAGAAAAGGAAATCTGCGAGTTCGAAGAATTTGAAGTGAACTTATTGTTAGACCTTGACTTTTCGCTCAAAAATGAAGCGACCTACGTCTGGGAAGATGGGTTTATTGGGCCGATGAGACGATTTAAGGAGGATCGGGACTACCATATTGAAGCCCAGCTAGAGTGTGGCGTAGTACCGATTGTAATTAAAACACAAATCAGAAATTGCGATCAAGTTGTCTATATGCCGACCGCTTTTAGTCCGAATGGCGATGGGCTAAACGATAGCTTTTCTCCCTTTTTTGATCCCACCTTCACGGTGGAACGCTTCGACTTTCGGGTCTACAACCGTTGGGGGAGGATAGTCTTTCAGACAAACGATCCCTCCCAAGCTTGGACTGTAAATGGTCAAGACAAAGCGTTCCCCGCAGGGGCTTATATCTGGAAACTCGACTGTACCCTCGGAGTGCTCGGGCAAAACCAACGTCTCCAAAAATCTGGTTCTGTATTGTTAATGCGTTAGGCAGAGCCTACTCAATTACTAAAGTCGCAAAATCCCAAGGCGCAATAACCTCAGTCGTCAGCGGAGTAAATTTGAGCTTAGTCTCGACCCCATCGATCAAGCAACGGCGAGATTTATAAGGCAAACCGTGGAAAACGATCTTAAAGGTCTCGTATTCAGGCTTTAGCTCTCCCTCCCGTAATTGAGTAAATGATACCGAACGACTTTCTCCCTTGAAATGGAAGCTATGAAGTTGATACTTACCTTCTTCATAGTCATAACCATCGCCAGAGTCATGATAGAGCTCGCTTTCTTCTTCACCGTTTTTGTAATAAACGTGTAGAGCAAGCTCCTCAATTTTCTTCTCGCGGGTATGCTGCATCACGGGCGCGATGGGCAGTACGCCCCCAGCACGAATAAACATTGGGATCTCGTCAAGATCTGCATCGATCCAGATCTCTTGCTCGCCCGGGATGGGCTGTTCGGTACGATAGTCATACCAAATCCCTCTCGGAAGATAAAGATAGCGGCCACGGGCCCCTTCTTCAGAAATCGGACACACCAATAGGTGATCTCCAACTCCAAATTCTTCCATGCGGTGCAATGTCTCGGGGTCATGCTGATCCATAAAGGACAATGGCCGCAAGATAGGTGTACCACGCGTTACATATTGCCAGAAGGCTGTATATAAAATCGGCAGGATCTTATAACGAAGTTCAATGGTCTTTTTATTGATGGCTGTATACTCTTCTCCAAAAGACCAAGGCTCTTGGTCAAGTGTATTGTCTGCCATGCTTTGCGCTACCGCATCCTCATCGACTTCACCATCTCCCACATCGTGGTTACCGATAGAATGAACGCGGAAAAGCGGATGAAATACTCCTAACTGTAGCCATCGGGCAAATAGCTCTGGTGTAGGCTGATCGTTGAAACCTCCAATATCTGAACCAATAAAAGAGAAGCCAGAAATCGACATCCTTTGGCTTTGGATAGAAGCGAGGTGGAGGTGTTCCCAATTAGCGTTATTGTCCCCTGTCCAGGCTGAGGCGAAGCGTTGTCCGCCGGAATAACTAGCCCTAGTGATCATAAAGGGACGATTTGGGTATGCATAATGCTTCACACCTTCATAGGAGGCACGAGACATTTGCATGCCATAAATATTGTGCGCTTTGCGATGACTAGCAGGGTGGCCGTCATAATCGTGGCGCACATCATCTGGGACACTCTTATTAGCTACTTCAAAGACAGCGGGCTCGTTCATATCGTTCCAAACCCCATTTACGCCTGCCTTACGAATCAAATCTCTAAATAAGCCTGACCACCATTCACGCACCTCAGGGCGCGTGAAATCAGGGAAAAAGCATTCTCCTGGCCAAACCTTTCCTTGCACAAAATGCCCATCAGGTCGTTGGCAGAAGTATCCTTTTTCTAAAGCCTCTTGAAAGATGGGATATTCGAGGTCGATTTTGATACCTGGGTCGATGATCACTACCGTTTTGAAACCATCATCGGCTAGCTCTTTGATCATCCGGGGGGGATCTGGAAATCGTTCATTGTTCCAAGTAAAGCAGCGGTAGCCTTCCATATAGTCAATATCCAAATAGAGGGCATCGCAGGGGATTTCCCGCTCGCGGAACTCTTGTGCTATGGCTTTTACCTTGCTTTCTGGATAGTAACTCCACTTACACTGATGGAAGCCTATGGCCCACTTTGGCGGAAGCTCAGGACGACCAGTAAGTTGCGCATATTGCTCGGCCACAGTCATCAATTCCGGACCGTAGATGAAATAATAATTCATTTCACCTCCTTGAGCCCAAAAGCTAGTCGCGTCGAAGCGCTCTTTAGCAAAATCGAAGTGTGAGCGAAAGCTGTTGTCAAAGAAGACACCATAGCCACGACCTTGGTTGAGGCCATAATAAAATGGAACAGCACGATATAATGGATCGGTCTGACTACCGTAGCCAAAACAATCGGTTACCCAATTCTGGAGGCGTTCGCCTCTAAGATTTAGGTGGCAGGTCTTGTCTCCTAAGCCAAAGTAGTATTCATCGGCTTGAGCTTTTTTACTCATTTTGACGATATCACCTCCATAGGGACTCTTTTCCCAGTGGAAGCCTTTATCGTCGGCCATGATCAACTCACCTTTGGTAGTATTGAAGGTAGTTTGCAATCCATTTTTTTGGATTCTACATTCAACTAAAGGTGTCTTTATGCTTATATAGTTTTCTCGCTCACGGATCCTTAGAGAAGTTTGCTCTGGAGTAAACTTAGGATCAATCGCGTAAGAGAAATCTGGATAGAAAAATCTTTCGGTAGAAAAGCGTAAACGTACAATCGAAGGCGATAAAACGCTCAATTGCAGGGAAACGCCCTTGTCACAGTAAAACCAAAAGACCTGATCCTCCCGCTTCCATTTGGTCATTGTACCGGGA
>CAZHOC010000555.1:0-4614 GCA_964534295.1 uncultured Bacteroidia bacterium
CCAGCAGAGTAGCGGCGATACTTGGTATACACATAAGAATCTCATGAAGACCATGTCTCCAATCGTTGATTGTGGCGTACACTATGTAGATGTCATGTGTATGATGACCGGAGCGAAACCCATCTCCGTTAGTGCTATTGGGGCTCGCCTTACGGAAGAAATTGCAGAAGACATGTACAATTATGGTCAACTGCAGGTACGTTTTGATGATGGCTCAGTCGGATGGTATGAGGCCGGTTGGGGACCGATGATGAGTGAAACCGCCTACTTTGTCAAGGATGTTATCGGACCCAAAGGCTGTGTCAGCATCATGGACGAAAAATTGGATACCGCCTCTGATGACGTAGATGCGCACTCCAAAACCAATGCCTTAAAAGTTCACTTCAGCGAAACCGACTCGAACGGCCAATTTACCCGCAAAGATGAGATGGTCGATACCACTGACGAACCAGATCACCAAGGTCTTTGCGACTTGGAGCAAGCATTCTTTCTCAAGGCCATTCAAGAGGATATGGATATGACCGATCATCTCAATGAAGCTGTCAACAGCCTAAGAATTGTGCTAGCAGCGGATGAATCATTTAAAACCGGACAAACGGTCATGCTTTAGGATATGCAAACAGCAGAAGAACTCTTAGAAGTCATCTCGCTAGAAGCGATAGAGGAAAACATCTTTCGTGGCCAAAGCCATAGCATTGGTAGCAGGCGCGTTTTTGGGGGTCAAGTTTTAGCGCAATCGCTGAGAGCGGCTATGCTTACCGTCCCTGACGAACGCTTGGCCCACTCCATGCATGGATACTTTATCTTGGGGGGCGACACTAAGCGCCCCATCATTTATGATGTAGATAGAGTAAGAGATGGAGGCAGTTTTACGACCAGAAGGGTGAGAGGAATCCAACACGGTCAACCCATTTTCACCATGGCCGCCTCCTTTCAAAAGCGAGAGGATGGTAACAGCCATCAGATCGAAATGCCAGATGTACCTCCACCAGACAAACTCCTCTCAGATCAGGAATTAGCCCAGCAGCTTGGAGATAAAATTCCGCCTCAGATCAAAAACTGGCTGTTTTTTCCTCGTCCTATAGAGTTCCGACCAGTCGAACGCCCATCTATGTTTGACCGACGTCAGGAGGAGCCTTTTCATCATGTCTGGTTTAGGGCTAAGGGGCAATTAGGAGATGATCCTCGAGATCATCAGGTAGTTCTAGCCTATGCTTCAGACTATAATTTGCTTTCCACCGCCTTGAAACCTCACCCCCAAACCATGGGCGAGTTTATGATGGCGAGCTTAGATCATGCGATGTGGTTCCACCGGGAGTTTAGAGCCGACGAATGGTTGCTATATGCACTTGACAGTCCAAGCGCCTCTAACGCTAGAGGATTCACCAGAGGCAATGTTTTTGATCAAAAAGGGAGACTAGTTGCCTCCGTTGTACAAGAAGGCTTGATCAGGATTCGCTCCAAATAGGAAAAGGAGGCCTTCAGCATAAAAGATCGCAATACTAAAAATATTTTTTTCGCTGTAATATTATAACAGAATAGCGTTCAGATTACATTGAACGCTTAATTAATTTACTAACGAATTAATTAAGCCTCTGTTATGATAAAACAGACCATCAATTGGTTTCGAAAACTTGCGCAAAAAGGATCGGATAACTACAGTGATCCCTATAAAAAGCAGCAAATCATACTATTTAATCAGGTATGCTTGCTTGGAGCAATCATTTTCGTACCCTACGCCCTAATATTTGGGTTTTGGATTGATTTAAGTCTCTTAGGTCTTTTGATATGTTCTGTGGCGCTTTTTGCTACTCCTTATTTAATGGAAAGAGGCTTAGTAGGATTTGCAAAAGCACAATCTTGGACAGTCGTCCACTTAGGGACGCTAATTGCGGTAGGATCAGTCGGTCCAGAAGGTCCAGGGGCTTTCACCTTCCTTTTTACCGTATGGCTTATTCCTATTCTTATCCATAAAGAAGAAAAGACCTTAAGGATCTTTGCAAGTCTCGTCTTAGTGGCTTGCGTAGCTTTCTTGGAGCTTACAAACTATTCCTTTTTCCAAACAGGTCCTTTAAGCGGTTTTGAAGTTAAGTTGATCTATTTCAACAACTTAGTCTTGACCATGATCGCTGCCTTTGGCTCTGCCAGGTATTTTAGTCTGGGCTACTACCAACAACAAAAGGATCTTTCGGAAAGCTTGGACACCATGGAGGCTCAAAATATTGAGCTAGAGAAGGCTAAGGAAGAAGCGCTCGCTCATGCCAAAGCTAAGGCTATGTTTTTGGCCAATATGAGCCATGAGATACGAACCCCAATGCATGGGGTAATTGGTATGACCGACCTCCTGCTCAACACACCTTTAGTAACAGAGCAACAAGAATACCTGAACATCATTCGGACGAGTGGAGAGTCTCTTTTGACGATAATCAATGATATCCTTGATTTCACCAAAATAGAATCAGGTAAGATCGATCTTGAAAAGCGAAGCTTTTCGCTAATCCACTGTGTAGAGGATGCCATGGATCTTCTTGCCAAAAAGGCCCATGAAAAAGGGATTGAATTGCTCTACCTCATAGAGAAGGATGTTCCTTCTATAGTCGTTGGAGATAGTACTCGCCTCCGTCAAATTCTAATCAACCTTACCAGTAATGCGCTTAAGTTTACGCATGAAGGGGAAGTATTAATTACCATAAAAAAAGAAGCTGAATCACAATCAGGCAATGAGTTTGGCTTAATATTCTCCGTTAAAGATACTGGCATAGGTATCTCAAAGGAGAAGAGCGCGAAACTGTTCCAGGCATTTCAGCAAGCTGATGCCTCCACTACACGCAAATATGGTGGCACCGGTCTGGGACTAGCCATTAGTCAAAGGCTATCTGGACTGATGGGTGGCAAAATCTGGGTCGAAAGTGAGCCCGGTATTGGGTCAACCTTTTCATTTACGATTCGAACCGAGAAAGGCGACATCTCTCAAATTGAAGAGTACAATCAAAATCTAGATACAAGCGTTCTGCGAAGCAAGAAACTACTAGTGGTCGATGATAATCACACCAACCGCATGATTATCGAATTGCAGGCCAATCTATTTGAGATGCAGGTCACCACGGCTGAGAGTGGTTCGCACGCTATAGAAATATTGGAAGCGGGAAATACATTTGACATCGCGATTCTAGATTGTCAAATGCCAGAAATGAATGGCTTTGAATTAGGGCAAAAGATTAAAGACAAACTCAATTGTCCAATGATCATGCTTAGTTCGGCTTTACTGGATCCAAGTTTGGAAAAAGAAGTGAGGTCTTTGTTCGATGCCTATCTAATGAAGCCTTGTCGCCAATCTCATCTTATGCGAACCTTGAGCGGCCTTTTAAGTCCGAGAGACACAGAAGTAAAAAAGATATCCTTAGGGCAAAACTCAAAAAACAGAATCAATACCGAGCTGGCCAAGGCGATTCCCCTCAACATTTTGGTAGCAGAAGATAATCTGGTTAATCAAAAAATCATCCAAAAAATGCTGGGAAGGATGGGTTACAGCATTACCATTGCCGAAAATGGCCTTGTGGTGTTGGAGCTGCTCGAGAAAGAAGCATATGACCTAATTTTTATGGATGTGCAAATGCCAAAAATGGATGGATTAGAAACGACCCAGAAAATATGTGCAAAATGGCCTTATAAGCATCCCATAATTATCGCGATGACCGCTAACGCCATGCAAGGGGATAGAGAAATATGCATAGATGCTGGGATGGACGATTATATCTCCAAACCAGTAGTCCCAAGAGAGGTAGAAAAGATGCTCGAAAAGTGGGGAAGACAAATTCTATTGCAGCAGGAGGTACGGCTCTCCAATGCCCCGGCAGAATAGTAAAATAGATAACAAACTGTTAGCCTGAAATAGCTGTAAAGGCATCCTTTGGTGTAAGACCATTGGGTGCCTTTTGGCTTTTATACCTTCGGTGAACGATTAGTCTTACCATTATTAATCTACCCATAAGTATCCTATACTAAGGAAGCGTCTACGCTCCAGCCTAAATCTTACATCCTTCAATCAGGCCGTTTATCCAAGCGAAAAAGTATCTAAAAGGCCGGATGAAATCTTTTTCTTAAAAGTCAATTCTGATGTAGAACAGAATATCTACAAATTTTCTGGCCTATTGGCGTGTAATTAGCATTTATGAGGAGTCACAACATATATGATGAAATCCAAATCTAAGCAGAACCGAATATACTTTGATACTGACAGCTTAGGGGGAATTTATCACCTTTGCTCTTAAAACTAACAAAGGCAGCAGGTCTACTGAGTATCTTGCAGAGCATTGGGGAAAAAGTCTCACCGTCCTAATGACAAAGAGACAAAAGATTCATCATAATTAGGTAATAAGAGATTTGAAACATTGAGGATAAAGGAACAAAAAAGTTAATCGCAACCCTGGCTACTGCGAACTACTAAAAGAACCTGAGGTCAAATAGACTTCTCCCGGATATGTAAAAAATCACGCATCATTATTAGCAGACAGCTTGTCATAGCCTTCACAACAGAATGGAACGTTACACGCAAAATAGAGCACACTTACTACAAAAATATATAGTAGTAGCCCTGGAAACCCTCCTATTGAT
>CAZHOC010000556.1:0-4363 GCA_964534295.1 uncultured Bacteroidia bacterium
GGGTTTTGGAGAGATTGATCGTTGAGACTTTTAGTCTCGGTAGCTTCCGATGGGTTTTGCCCATCACAGCCATTGTTCTAAGCTTCGCCTGGTATTTTTTTGTTTTCTATAAGTTGTCTCAATTAAAGGATCACAGTGGATTGGACGAAAAAATAGATCAATTGGGCAATAGTTAATCATATCTTCTTGTCATCTAACCTACTCCTTGGGTATTAAGACTTGCAAAGGTCTATCTTCAATAAAATCATATAAAGTAGTCGCCCTAAGCCTTGCCAAGGCAAGGTAATAGGCTCTCAGGTTAGCTACATTGGTTTGTTGTGCCGCATCTTTCTCTGCCTGGGCGATAAACAGACTTTGAATATCCACTTTTCCTATGAGATATCGATTCTTAGTAATCTCATAACGTTTTTGAGCAACGGTATCAGAGCGGGCTGAGATTTCTAATTGTCGGTACAATTGACGAAGTCCTAATACTTGGTAATAAACATCATCCTTAAATTCTTGGGTGCTCTGGTTGACCGCCAATTCAGTACTTTGCATAGCAGCTAGCGCTGCATCTACTTCGGCCTTTGTTTGGCCCCATTGAATAATAGGAATTTGCACCCCAAGACTAACCGCTTGCTGACTAACAGGAGACTTGTAAGACTCTGAAAAGGTAGCTGCCGTCTGGTTAAGACCAAAAGAAGCATTGAGATTGGCTGAGAAGCGCCCGTTGAGCTTTGCTCTTTGGAGATTTCTTCTTGCGGAGAACTTCTGGAGCTCTAGTTGTTGGACTAGGGGAGAGTGTTCTAGCGCTCTTTCTAAGGCATATTCTGGGGAAACATTTACTTGGGGTAGGGCCGGTGGTAAGAATACCTCAAGGGCCTCCTCCCGAGCTATGCCCAGGGCGGTCTTTAGGTTTTGGATAGCTTGATCATAGCTGATTTTTGCCTGCTCAAAAGAAGCTTGGGCATTCATATATGAGAGCTCACTTTGTAATAGTTCGTTTTCGGCGATTTTACCGACGCTAAACCTGCCTTTGGAGATCGTATAGATTGTATCATTATTGGTGAGGTTAAACTCTTCCCTCTCCATATTGAGTTTCGCTATCAAGGCATCAAAATAAAAGGAGGTAATCTCTACCGCGATAAACTCCATGTCTTGCACAAAGTCGACACCAGCTAGTTCAAATTGAAGAGATTGTTGCCGTTGATTCCAACGAAATTCGTTGGGTTGAAAGATAGGCTGAGTGTATCGAATAGAAACAGGCGTAGACTGCCAAAAAACCTCGGTTGAGTCTCTCAGATTAGTGAAATTTGAGAGATAGGAGCCTACACTGATTCTACCACCAGTTTGTGGTATCACCTGTGAAACACTAAGCCCTACGGCAGAAAAGGTTTGTTGCTGAGCCCGGAAAGCAATGCTGCCATCTGGTTGCAAAACATCGACTATCGTTCGGCTGAAGCCGGGTGCATCAGCATTGAAAATGAGCTGTGGCTTCAAACTAGCGCGAAACGCATCATAGCTGCGCTCAGTAACCCTAAATTCTAAACCTGCTATGCGAGCTGCCGGACTATTGGTTTGGGCTAGATCAATGCATGCATCTAAACTTAATTGATCACTTAAGGTTTGGGCTTGGAGTTGCGCGAAGAGCAAGCCCAGACAAAAGAGGAGAAATGAAGGCTTCATGAAAATGCTAGTTTGAACGTAGGGAAATAACCGGATCTTGTTTGGCGGCTTTTTGAGCAGGATAGATACCAAAAATGAGGCCCACGCTGACCGCTACAAAAAAGGATAGGATGATTGATTGAATGGAAACGATGGTTTCAATACCCGTAAATTGACCAATAATGGCGCTGAGGCTAATTCCAAGCAAAATGCCAAGAATACCTCCTGAAATACTGATCGCTACTGCTTCGCTCATAAACTGTAAGATGATATCACGCTGGGTGGCTCCTAGTGAGAGGCGAAGGCCAATTTCTTTTATTCGCTCTAAAACTGAAGCTAACATGATATTCATAATCCCGATCCCGCCTACAATCAAAGCGATTGAAGCAATGGCAAAAAGGACGAAATTGAACATATCGGTTGTCTCCTGTTTTTGTTTGAGGAGAAGCTCCGGAACAATGATTTCGAAGTCCACGACTTGATTATGCCTTCTGCTGAGCATGCGATTGCTAATTTCCGCCAGACTATACATATACCTACTATCTTCAACTTGAAGCACCATGCGGTCTAATTGATGGTAATTAGGTTTTGGCTTTTCTGGATCATCATCATCATCTTCCATATTGGCTTGCTGGATCAGACTTTGAGTTACTAATGCTCGATTTTTAAACCTCAAAAGCATGGTCTCTATCGGGATGTAGATATCTAGGTCGTAATTTCGGATGCCTAGTTCGTCGCGGATGTCTCTGCTGATGTTCCGAGCTTGCATGACACCGATTACTGTAAGCCAAAGCTTGCCGCACTTTATTTGCTTGCCAATAGGCTCCTCGGTCGGAAAAAATCTTGACCGGACTGAACTACCAATTACACAAACTGGGCGAGCAAATTCTTGATGCTCTTCTGAAAAGGTAGCGCCTTGGGCTAGTTGAAAGGTGCCATTTGAAAAATATGCATTGTTGACCCCTACTAGCTTAACACTGCGTTTGCGGCCCGCTCTGATGGCTATGGATTCTACTTCAATTTCCGGACTGATGGCTTTGATATGGGGGAGTCTGCTTAGGCTGTAAGCATCTTGTAAGGTCAAGCCAGGAGTAAATCGCTCCGCTTTTTCTTTGCTAGGATCTTCCTCTTCGTCTGTATCCCCTTCTTCTTGTTCTATGATGGGCTGAATAATTAAATTATTCGCACCCAAAGTCTCCATTTTGGTCAGGATCTCTTGTTCTGCGCCGCGACCAATCGCGAGCATAGCGATCACTGAAGCCACGCCAAATATTATCCCAAGGGAAGTCAAAAAGGCACGGAGACGGTTTTGAATGAGGGCTTCTAAGCCAATGCTGAAATTATAGCTGAGCTTGCGGAGCATGGGATTCTGATTGGCCGATGGAAATGAAAGGAATCCCGCTTGTATCAGCAGGAAGTGATAAATAGACTTGATCCTCCATTTTGAGGCCGGCTAGTATTTCCGCATCATTTTCATTGAGAAGTCCTACCGAAACTTCTCTTTTTTGTAAACCAGAATTATCCTTGGCATAGACAAAGCTGACAGAATCCTGCGCATACAAACACTCTAAAGGGATATACATGGCTTCGTTGCGCGAAGCGACTAATATCTCATTACTCGTGGTCATAGAAGGTCTAAGGGTAGTATCTGATTGAAGGACCTCTATGGAGACTTCAAATACTTTAGAATCTGTACCAGGTCGCTGCTCACCAATATTTGCTACGCTAGTAACCTTACCCTTGAGCTGCTTATCTGCCATAGCGTCCAAACCAATCTCTACTTCCATGCCTTCTTGGATCTTTTGGATATCAATTTCATTGATGAAAGTGATGGAAACCATTTCGGATAGATCTGGAAGGGTGGCTACGATAGGATTCCAAGAAGAAATCGTTGAACCTGCTTTACGCTTCCCTCGCCACTCTCGATAATAGGTAAGCATACCATCCTCGGGAGCTACGATCGTAAACTCCTGCATCAATTCCTGTAATTCTCGATAGCGCTGTTTAGTTTGGTTAAGATCAGCTTCTACTTCTTTGACCTTGGCTACCGACTGAGCAATGCGTTTTTGATAATTAGATAAGGCCTGATCTAAAGCTCTTTTGGCCTGTTCATACTGCAGTTGAACCTGTTTTTGAATCGAAGGTGCTTCGTAGATAGATTGCTCTTTTTCTGAAAGCTTTTGTTCCATCTCAAAACGTAAGTTCGCAATTTTATCACGATTGTCAGAGAGGTCCAGGGCGGTATCTAGCACTACCTGAGTATATTGAGATTGCGCCTTTTGGAGGGCGTTTTCTTGTTCGGAGATCTTGCCCATCAATTCACTGCGATCAAGTTCTGCTACTTTGTCTCCCTTGTTTAGGCGTGTGCCTTCGGGTTCCATGCTATTGATCTTGATTTGATAGATATTGAACCTGCCGGCACTGCGTGGACCATAAATGCTAACCGATTTTTTGGCTTGCAGCTCACCTGTAGTGGTTACTACTACAGAAAAAGGACCTTTTTGAGGGGAGACGAGTATTTGGGCATCCTCTTCACTATCTGCTTGACAGGCGAGAATAAGTGTGGATAAAAAAAATAGCCCAAGCAATAGCTGGGTAATACTCCGAAAGGCTAGGTTCATGAGTTTGTGTTTAGCAATACGAATGTACGCGGCTGTGTGTACTGCAAAATAACGCACTTTCTTGATTAGGATACAAACCAAAAAAAGGAACTACT
>CAZHOC010000556.1:4379-4608 GCA_964534295.1 uncultured Bacteroidia bacterium
GGAACCCGAGTTGGATTCCTTTAATTTTAACAAAGCTTTACCTTAGTTTTCAATTATTTCCAATCGGACCTTATTAAACCAGACGGATAAGTAAGCATCATCGCTGGTACAATTGCCCACATCATCGCCATCCGTATCGCCCTTGGCTCTAAATTCTCGCACCAAGTGAGCGGAAGAATAGGTCTTGGTATCTAGACTATGATCATTATCAGTGTAAGTCCAGGTAGTT
>CAZHOC010000557.1:0-1203 GCA_964534295.1 uncultured Bacteroidia bacterium
CACAGCACCCAAAAACAAAAAGCCAATAAAACCTATCCGGAAGGGTTTGATAATCCGCTGCCCCCCTAAAAATTCAATACACTTCTCTCCGTAGTAGGCCCAGCCGAGCAAAGTCGTATAACCAAACAAAAAGGAAGCAAAGGCAATGACACTGCTGCCGATTTCTGGAAAAACACTAGAAAAGGCCTCTTGCGTCACGAGAATACCACTCTTGAGATCAGACGCTCCTACACCCGCCCAGGCCTCGGTATGCATATATGCACCAGTTAGGACGATGACCAAGGTAGTGAGAGTGTTCGCGAGCAGCGTATCAATAAAAACCCCTGTCATGGCAATGAGGCCGTTTTTGCGAGGATCTTCTGAACTGGAAGCCGCCTGCGCGATAGCCGCAGAACCCAAACCCGCCTCATTGGAAAGGCAACCTTGACTGATGCCACGCCGCACGGCATCGCCTACTACTGCACCTCCTAAAGCCTGCCAGCCAAAGGCAGAGCGAAAGATCAAGGAAAATGCCTCTGGAATCCCGGACCAATGGCTGATGACAATCCAAATGGCAAAGAAAAAGTAAAAGAAAATCATCGCAGGGACGAGCTTTTCGGCCACACTGCCAATGGATCGAATTCCTTTGAGGATAACGATGCCTACTAAGACAGCAATCGCTGCCCCGATCACAAAATAAAGCCAAGTGGGAGCCGTTTCATTGGCCGGACCACCTGACCAGCTGTGGATAGATTGGGCGAGGGAAGCCGTCATCGAATTGGACTGCGTCATATTGCCAGAACCGATTAGGCAGGCCGTAACCCCACAAGCAGCGTACATGACTCCTAGTACACGTCCTAGCTTTTTATTTTTGAGGCCGTTTTTGAGATAGTACATGGGACCGCCCGCGAGGCCGCCATCGTCTAAGCGTTCGCGGAAGCGTACCCCCAAATAACCCTCAGCATACTTAGTTGCCATACCTACTAGGCCTGCGAGCCACATATAAACCGGTGCTCCTGGTCCCCCGATTGCGATGGCAGTACCCACTCCCGCAATATTGCCGTTACCGACAGTGGCTGCAAGCGCAGTCATCAAAGCGGCTAGGGGAGAAATGTCGCCTTCCTTTTCACTGCTGCGAGCCTCTTTCGAAAAAAATGTTATCCGCAAGGCCTCGCCCATGCTCCTAAACTGTATGCCGCGACTCTTAATGGTGAGATAAAAGCC
>CAZHOC010000557.1:1213-4606 GCA_964534295.1 uncultured Bacteroidia bacterium
AATAATAATATCAGCATAGGCGGACCCCAGAAGAAGCGGTCAAGGGTGGTGGTCCATTCGAGGAGTAGCGTAAAGATGCTTGTGGATTCCTGCATGATTGTCTATTTTTCTTCGGGCCAAAAAAGGCTCAAGCATGGCTAAGGCCATGTTTTTCCATTGGAATCTTTTGGAAAAAGCTGGAAAAATTTGGCAACGAAGAAGCGACAAGTACCCACAAAGACCTTTTCCACGCTCTGGGAGGCTTTTGTAAGCGTTCTGCGAACAGCAGACCCTAACACCCGACTGGACCTACACGCAGACATCACTAATAGCTGCCGCATCGTCGCTCAGTATCTGAGAGAGCATCCGGCCACGCATTATGATCGGGGGGACTCTACCATTTATAAAAATCTCTTACGCTATGTGCAGGCGCATAAGCAGGGGACTTATGCCTTTGAGATCAATGGGCCTTTGCTCAATGCTTTGACCGCTGTAGTACATGGCGAGGGGGCGACCTACGAAAAACATTACGATTGGGCCGAAGCGACTGCAGCTGAACTTAAGACCGTAGTACATTCAACCTTAGATTTACAACTTCAGCAGACTTTGGGAGCTGAGGAGAAGGAGGTAGAATTGAACACAAAGAACAAAGCTGGATTAGGTTCTTGGTTGCAGGCCGAAGGGCAAAAAGGGCTCAAGTATTGGGTCTGGGGTGGGGGACTATTGTTGGGCTTGGCGATATTGTTGGAAAGTAGCATTTGGTCTGCTATTTCGCCTTTGCTGGTCCTCGGGATAGAGTTGGTTTGGCTGTTGGGGATCAGTCTGTTGGTTTTTCGTCAGCCTTCGGTGAACGCTCCTACTGATCGCCGGCAGTTACGGGCTTTGCAGGCTGTACGACGATTTTGGAACTATTGGCTACTGCTCTGGCTGGCCTGGTTTGTATTCTATCTCTTTCTCTTTGGTGCAGAATGGCTCTGGCGAGATGCCAACCACCCCATTTGGATGGAAGGCTTGCTACATTTTCTTAACAACGGCTCAGCGCTCTGCCTCGGTCTCATGTACTTGGAGCTCTCCGAGCGAACGAGTGATTCAGAACGGCACTATCAACAATGGTATCCCTTTTTGTTGATTTGGGTGCTCTTGGGCGGTTTAGAGTGGCTTTTATTATCGCTAGACCCTAATTGGATGCTTCCTTTGGCTATCTTTTCGGGAGTCTTAGGGGGAGGTGCCATGGCCCTTTTTGTCTCTCGTTTTAGCAGCAAAGTTTGGGATGTGCCCAGAGGGGTGATTGTTTGTTTAGTGGGTTACGCGATTATTCAGCCGAGTCTGCCCTTTATCACCCAGAGTATAGCAGCAAGTACTACCTCAGGTCCTTTGATCTTTTTTGAGTTTCTGGCGGTCTTTTTGCTGATCTATGCCTTTGTGGGGAAAATACTATTGCTATTAGTCGTGCAATGGCTACGCAATACCCAACGCCTACGATATTATATGCTTCGTCTCCCCTTACTGCAAGCCCAAGAGCGTCAATTAATGGAATGGGGCGTCGAACGTATGTGAGCTTTGAAAAGACTTAGGACCATGAAAATCATTTTTTGCGATAGCGTTATCGACCGTAAAATGGTCGAGCCTGCCTACGAAACCGAATATCTTGCAGCTAAAGCCAATGGCTTAGATACTGCTTTGATCAGCCATGAAGCCCTTGTCGACGAAGAAAACCTTCGCAAGGCGATTGCCTTGGTCAAATCGGCTCCTGAAAAAGAGTTAGCTATCTATCGGGGTTGGATGATGCCAGTGGAAGCGTATGAAAAGCTTTATGATGGCTTGCTCGCAAAGAATATAGAGCTTGTCAATACGCCTGAAGCCTACGCCAATGGGCATCTTTTTCCTGAATCCTATCCGCTGATTAAAGCCCAAACCCCAAAGTCGATCATCATTCCTGAGTATGACATGCACCACGAAAAGGTCCTTAAGGCAGCCCTTAGTTTGCTTGATGGAGCTGCGATTGTCAAGGACTATGTGAAGTCTTTGAAGCATTATTGGGAGGAGGCTTGTTACATCCCGGATATCACAAATTGGGAGCATGCGAGCCGAGTGATCAATCGCTTTATCGAGCTGCAGGGATCCAGTTTGCAGGGAGGGCTGGTGTTGCGAGAGTATGTTTCTTTACGTATGATTGCCGACCATAGCCAGAGTGGTATGCCCTTAGCGGAGGAGTATAGGGTTTTCTTCCTTCGGAGAACGCCTATCCTCATTATCCCTTATTGGGGAGAGGGAACTTACGATTCATCGCTGTCATTGCCTGATGAGCTACTTTCTATTGGCCAATCAATAGAAAGCAACTTTTTTACCATGGATGTGGCCCGCCTAGAAGATGGGGGTTGGATCATCATGGAGCTAGGGGACGGACAAGTAGCGGGCCTACCTGAACGCACCAATATCAATGATTTTTACAAACTTTTGCTCTAGGGAGATTGCTTACTCTTCAACCTTTACGGGACGCTTAAGCAGCATACCGATGGCGCTAGATAGCTTTTCTTTCAACTCTTTGCGATGAGAGATGAAATCTAGGAATCCGTGTTCAAGCAGGAATTCAGAGCGTTGGAAGCCTTCAGGTAGATCTCTACCGATGGTTTCTTTGATAACACGTGGACCTGCAAAGCCAATTAAAGCATTAGGCTCAGCAATGTTTAGGTCGCCCAGCATTGCAAAACTCGCCGTGATCCCACCCGTAGTAGGGTCAGTAAGTAAGGAGATATAAGGCAGCTGATTTTGACCCATCTGTGCTAGTTTTGCACTGATCTTGGCCATTTGCATCAAGCTAAGAGCACCTTCCATCATGCGAGCACCCCCACTTTTGGAGATAATGATGAGGGGAAGTTTATGTTCTAAGCAGTGATCAATGGCTCTTTTGATCTTCTCTCCGACAACGCTACCCATACTACCGCCGATAAAACGGAAATCCATCGCAGCGATCATGACGGTTTCTTCATTCATCGGACCGTAAGCCGTACGTACTGCGTCAGCAAGACCTGTCTTTTCAATAGAAGCCTTGATTCGGTCAGGATATTTCTTGGTGTCTTCGAACTCTAGTGGATTACCTGAAGTGAGGTTTTCGTTTAGTTCTGTATAGTTGCCTTCATCAAAGAGTATATCGAAGTATTCTTCGCTACCTATACGCAAGTGATGATCACAATGCATACAGACAAAATAGTTTCGGGCAAGGCCTTTTATGTTTAGGGCTTTTTTGCAGTTGGGACATTTTTCCCATAGACCCTTGGGAGTATCATTCTTATCCTCGGTTTTGGTGAGGATATTATCTTTCACACGTTTGAACCAGCTCATATCAATAAATCCTAAGCGATCGTTTCATATTGCAATACAAATATACAGAATCCTCATTAGAATGAGATAAGT
>CAZHOC010000558.1:0-4605 GCA_964534295.1 uncultured Bacteroidia bacterium
TAGAGGCCTCCCCACTAAAAAGTGATATTGTCAAAGGAGTAGATTTTGTAGTTGTCAGAGAGCTGATTGGAGGTATCTATTTTGGTAAACCCCGTGGCCGCTCCGAGCAAGGAGATGAAGCCTTTGATACCATGGTTTATGACCGTGATAGTATCCTCCGTATCACCAAAACTGCCTTCGAATACGCCCAAGCGCGTCGCAAAAAGGTTACCCTAGTTGACAAAGCCAATGTGCTCGCTACCTCCCGTCTTTGGCGAGAAGTGGTTACTGAATACGCGCAGCAGTTTCCAGATATCGAGTTGGAAACGATGTTTGTCGACAATGCCGCCATGCAACTGATCCGCAATCCGCGTCACTTCGACGTAATTCTCACCGGCAATATGTTTGGTGACATCCTCAGTGATGAAGGCTCTGTGATTACGGGTTCTTTGGGTACACTACCTTCTGCATCTATTGGAGCCAAAACCTCTATGTACGAACCTATTCACGGTTCATATCCGCAAGCGGCTGGTCAAGATCGCGCCAATCCCTTGGCTACGATTCTATCTGCTGCCATGATGCTGGAACATGAGTTTGGTATGACCGAAGCAGGAGCAGTCATCCGCAATGCGGTCGATCAATCTATCCAAGCAGGCATTACCACCGAAGATATCAATGATGGCAAATACGGTACCGAAGCCGTAGGAGATTATATCGCCAATGCCATTTGAACGGTTCAAGACGCATCTCCAACAGGTGGCTTATTTGACGCCTGAAGATTGTGCATTATTTGAACCCTACTTAAGATCAGGCGCCCTGTCTAAGCACGATTTTTTGCTCAGACAGGGCGATGTCTGTCGGGACATTGGCTTTGTAGAAAAAGGCGCTTTTCGGGTTTTTTATCTGCAAGATGGGAAAGAGATCAATACCCGCTTTGTCTTTGAAAATGATTATATCGTCGATTACGGCAGCTTCCTGCATCAGACGCCCAGCCAGTACTTCATCCAAAGTCTAGAGGAGAGTAAGCTGATCCTTTTTGATCAAACTGCCTTGATTGATGCTTATGAGCGTTCCAAAAATTGGGAGCGCTTTGGCCGACAGATTGCAGAGAAAAGCTTTTTGCTGACTACAGAAAGAGTAGAATCCTTTTTATTTCTTGACGGCGAAGAACGCTACCTCCAAGCGCTTCGCTCCTACCCTACTCTCTTTGAACGTGTCCCGCTTTATCATATCGCCTCCTACTTGGGCATGGAAAGGGAAAGTCTCAGCAGACTACGCCGAAAAATAGCCGAGCGCGATCGATTGTAACATATGTCAATTTTTGAGAGGCTACCGCAGGCCAACTTTGAAGGGTTAATTCATTAATCACTTCAAAATCAATAAGATGAAACCCATCATTTTAATTAGTAGCCTCAGTTTTATACTCCTTAGTTGCAGCAGCAGTCTAAAGACAATCGTTCCGCTAGCGGAAAAAGCCCAAGTAGAAGATACCTACACCATCATCTGGAATGGTATCAGTAAAGCTTATCGATTTGAAAACAACAGCTGGCAGCGAGCGGAGGATTATGACTACATTTTTGACGTCGTACAAAAGCGCTATCAGGATCATTGGCAGTCCATCAAAAACCTTCACCGTCTCCACCCAGATTATGATGGCAGAGCTGGCGAGCGTTCCCAAAGCATGTATTTTGAGATTGCCTATAAACAGTTGGACGAAGCGTTGGAGATTGATCTGTCTTCTTCGTTGGGGCCCGGCCGGGGGACGTCTGATCGAGAATTTCGGCAGCAAAGTCTCGAATTCGAACTGCAAGGGATTTCGAGCTTTTCGCCTTACACCCATATGCGCATCACTCAGCACTATCAGTATGAAAAGGGATTGCTGGAAGAATTAGTGGAACTGTATCGCATAGAGGATGGCAAAGAAGTCCCTTTTATGAAAAACGAGGAGACGGCTTGGTTTTATCTGAAAGGGAAGTTGGAAGAAGCGCCGAGTCGTTTGTAGGATTGTGTTGGGGTTTACTCCCGAAAGCTTTCGGGACGCGGAACGATTATCCCCAGGTGCGGCAAGCACGCGCGCACCTACCTCTTGGCATTCATTTCGACAGAGTGAAGCGACGAGAAATCTCCTTGATTTCAAGATGTAATTACAATTTATAGGAGAGGAGATTTCTCGTCGGTCCGCTGCTCGGACCTCTGTCGAAATAAAAATGGGGGTGGTTTAGCGGCAAGGTACTGCCTTGTCGCGTAATAGAGATAAGCGTTCCGCGTAGCGAGAATAAAAACAAAAGTCTCCCCATGAACCATCATTGGGAGACTTTATTATTGGGCTAATACCCAAATTCGTTTGCTATACTTTTTCGATCACCAAGGCGCTCGCACCACCACCACCATTACAGATAGCAGCGAGGCCAAGAGAACCACCTTTGGCTTCGAGTACGCCATTGAGGGTAGTCAAAATACGTGCACCTGAGGCTCCTAGAGGGTGTCCTAAAGAAACCGCACCACCATGTAGATTAACTTTATCTTCTGTCAAACCTAGCACTTTGTTGTAAGCCATGGCTACTACAGAGAAGGCTTCGTTGACTTCGAAGTAGTCGATATCTTCAAGTTTAACACCAGCACGATCCAAGGCTTTAGGCGTAGCCAATGTTGGTGCAGTAGTAAACCATTCAGGTTCTTGGGCAGCATCCGCAAAGCCACGAATCTTCGCGACTGGCTTGAGGCCATATTTTTTCACCGCCGCTTCGCTGGCAAGGATGAGGGCACTGGCACCATCATTGATGGTTGAAGCATTGGCCGCAGTTACTGTACCATCTTTGGTGAAGGCAGGACGTAGAGCAGGGATCTTTTCAAATTTGACCTTCTTGTACTCTTCGTCTTCAGTTACTACCAAAGGATCTCCTTTACGCTGAGGCACTTCTACCCCTATGATTTCGCTTTTGAAAGCTCCCGAAGAAGTAGCGTTAGCCGCACGCTCATAAGACTGAATCGCATAGGCGTCTTGCTCTTCGCGGCTAAAACCGTATTTAGTCGCAGTATTGTCGGCGCAAACACCCATGGCAAACTGGTTGTAAACGTCAACGAGCCCATCTTTTTGGAGACCATCGACGATTTCACCACCGCCAAATTTGTGGCCCCAACGAGCCTTAGGGATGTAATATGGGATAGAAGACATATTTTCCATGCCTCCAGCCACAATGATATCACCATGACCGAGCATGATGCTCTGAGCGGCGAACATCACGGACTTCAATCCAGAGGAGCAGACCTTGTTTACCGTAGTACAAGGTACATTATGACCGATTCCTGCATAGATAGCTGCCTGACGAGCCGGCGCCTGACCGAGGTTTGCTGAGCAAACATTGCCCATAAACACTTCGTCTACATGAGCCGCATCTACATTAGCAGCAGCCAAGGCACCTTTAATGGCACTAGCACCTAGTTTAGGAGCAGGAATGTTAGATAAAACACCGCCGAAACTACCCATAGGCGTTCGCACGGCAGAAATGATATATACTTCGTTCATTGTAATGAGGTGAAGATAAATTTAGATGAGGGGCGAGGAGAAATCTCCACGGCGCAAAGGTAGGACTTCTAAAACTTAAAAGCGACACTAGAAAAGGTCAAACCACTACCTGACCCAATCATAAATATCCAATCTCCGGGCTTAATTTTGCCAGCTTCCCAAGCCAAATGAAAAGCCGTAGGAATGCAAGCGGACCCAGTATAAGCTCGATCGTGCATAGCGGTATGTGCATGACTATGAGGCACTTGTAGTATATCCATAGTCGATCGGATGGTATTGATATTGATCTGAGTAAGGAGGTAATGCTGTACCTCATCGGGTCGGATATCTAGTCTTTCACAGAGCATTTTTGTCATGTGCGACCAAACTTGCAAATTTAGCTCCGGTGGGAAGCGATAATTGATCTTCAGGTACTGTCGATCCTGATCTAAAGTGGTTTGATTGAGAGGATGTTTGGTCCCGCCACCATAGATTCCCATACCATCGTGGTATTGACCGAGGGTGAGGAGTTCACTGCCCATGAGGCCCCTTTTGCTATCTTCTTCTGCTTGCAGCACGATTGCCCCCGCACCGTCGGCATAAAGCGTAACGGTTTTTTTATCCTTTGGATTGAGGTATTTACTCATGGCATAAGCGCCAATGACTAAGACATTTTTATAGCGCTCGTCGGTCCGGATATACTTTGCCCCTACATCCATGGCCGTAACAAAACCCGCGCAGGCGGCATTGAGATCGAAAGTTCCAGCATGCTCTGCTTTGAGGCGATATTGGACCACGGCGGCAGTGGACGGAGTCAGATATTCAGGCGTATCGGTTGCAACAATGATGAGATCAAGTTCTTTCCCGATCAGACCGGCATTTTTCAAGGCTTCTTCCGCCGCATAAACACAGATATCCGCGGTGGACTCATCTTCCTCACACCAACGACGCTCACAAATCTCAAGATGTTCTCGCAACCACGTATCTACATCCTCATCCAATAGCTCGTTGAAATAGCTATTTGGTAATACTCTTTTGGGGGCGTAGATCCCCGAAGCTTTTATTATTGCGTTGCGCATATTTCCCTTTTGCTATTTAAAGTTAGCCAAACTTTCTTTTAT
>CAZHOC010000559.1:0-4604 GCA_964534295.1 uncultured Bacteroidia bacterium
CCTTCTGGTTTTACGACGGTGCCAACTGGACAGAACTCGGCGGGCAGGGCATCAGCAATGAGGTATCCGATGCTGACGCTGATACCAAAGTCCAGGTCGAAGCCAATGCTGACGAGGACATCATCCGCTTTTCCGTAGCAGACTCAGAGTATCTCCGTTTGACCCTTTCGGGACTGTTATCGACCGGAGCCTTCCAAAACAACTATAACGGAGCCATTCCCGAAAGCGGAGCCGGTGTTCGACTGATGTGGATTCCCCAAAAGGCAGCTTTACGGGTTGGGAAGGCACTGGGTACGGAATGGGACCTGGCCAATATGGGTGATTATTCATCCGTAATAGGAGGTGAGGGCAATTCCGCTTTTGGATACAGCGCTTTTGCAGGTGGAGGTGGTGGGAATACTGTAAATGGGGCCTATGCTGTTGTGACAGGCGGTGTTCTTAATGTGGCTCAAGGCACCAATTCCTTCATAGGTGGTGGAAAACAAGATACAGCCTCAGGAATTGATTCCTTTGTAGGCGGTGGTGAAAATAATCATGCTTCGGGGAGTTATTCCTTCATAGGTGGGGGCCAGAGCAATAAAGCTAGCCAGGATCGGACCTACGTTGGCGGAGGAATTAACAATACGGCCTCAGGCATTGAATCTTATGTAGGTGGGGGACAAAATAATACGGCTTCTCAATTTGGTAGCTACGTAGGGGGGGGAGCAAACAACCTTGCCTCCGGGGTTTACTCCTTTGTCGGAGCGGGCGGTTCTGATACTGCCTCTGGTGTCTTTGCCTTCGTCGCTGGCGGAAGTTTTAATAAGGCCTCTGGTAATAGCTCCTCGGTCTTAGGAGGGAGACTAAACACAGCCTCGGGTACTCAGGCCTTTGTGGGAGGAGGGGACGTTAATCTGGCTTCAGCCCTTAATTCCTTTATTGGGGGAGGGGCCTCCAATACAGCTTCTGGAAACTTTGCCTTTATAGGCGGAGGCAATAACAATAAGGCCTCAGGCACCCAATCTTTTATAGGCGGAGGCAATAGTAATACCGCTTCTGGGCCATTCTCTTTCTTAGGAGGAGGCGAAAAGAACACTACTAATGGCACTCTTTCATTTATTGCAGGAGGAAGTGAAAATACCACCACTGGTCTAGCTGCTTTTGTCGGTGGTGGCTTACGGGATTCCGCTTCAGGAGATTTTGCATTCATTGCTGGTGGCCAAGACAATATCGCTTCTGGTGATCGATCTTTCGTTGGAGGAGGAGTAGGAAACGAGGCTTACTCTTATGGCGAGGCTGTCTTTGGTCTCTATCCGACGACCTATAGCCCGAACTCAAAGTCTGCCTTTGATGCCGATGACCGATTGTTTGTACTTGGCAATGGGACTGATGCCAATAGTCGCTCCAATGCACTGACGATCCTAAAAGATGGCAATATCGGTATCGGCGTGGATACGACGGAGGTAAGCATAGAGTTGAATAAAGAGGGCCCAGAACTCCGCCTGACAGATACACGCTCCGGCGGTAGTAGCTTTTGGAATGAAGGGACCGTTTTGGGGAGTCTGAGCTTTTATACGCGAGACAGTAATGGTGGCGGATATACAACGACAGGTGGAATTGATCTCGTTACAGACAACGGTACCACGCATCCAGATGGTCGTATGGTGTTTCGCACTGCCTACAATGGTGCTGATACAGCACGAATGGTCATCAAATCATTAGGCAATGTAGGTATTGGTACCCTAGATCCTCAATATCTACTTCAGGTAGGTGAAAGCGGAGATGGAAGCGTGGCTCGGGCTAATTTTTGGTCTGTCTTTTCTGACTCTACCCTCAAAAGGGACTTTGAAGAATTGCCTGATGCTGTGAGTATGCTCAGCGAAATCAATGGCTACTACTACTACTGGAAAGAAGGTTCGGTTGATACCAGCCGTCAGCTGGGTGTCATGGCACAGGAAATTCAGCGAGTATTGCCCGAAGCGGTTTCGATTGATTCAAATGGGATTTTGTCCGTGGATTATGGCAAATTAACGGCCTTGTTGATCGAGGTAAATCAAGACCAACAGGCTGAGATCGAAGCCCTCAAGGTTGCCAATTCTAGACTCTCTAAGCAAAATACTTCCTTCGAAGCCCGCCTAGACGCCCTAGAAGCTCAGCATCTTCGCCAACCTTAGCGCTTGTACCCATGTGTATCTATCATCGACTTTCTCAAAAGTTTCAGATTGAACGGAGGCTTATTTCCTATTCCTTTTTGATTTGTAAATTATCGCTCATGAAATCCCTCTGCCTCTTTGCCATTTGTCTTCTGGGCATATACCCTCTTTTTGGGCAAACAATTGCACCGCTCGCCTATGCAAAATCAGGCCCACCTATCATTGAGTACTTTTCTCCTGAGGTTTATGGTGCTTCAGAAAATAACTACCGAATGTTACAAGCGCCTTCAGGCTTTTTGTACGTCACCAATAAAGACGGGCTTTTGGAGTTCGATGGCAAAACCTGGCGTTTGATACCTCTACCCAATGGAGAAGCTGCCCGTGACTTAGCTTTGGATGAAGATGGGACAATTTATATCGGAGCGCAAGGGGAATTGGGTTTTCTGACTCCAGATAGTTTTGGCCAAATGCAATACCAGAGTTTACTAGGAGAAATCCCCGGAGATAATCGCTTTCCGCCACAGATTGATTACACCTACGCTACCTCTGAAGGTGCCTTTTTCATGGGACCTGAATTATTGTTAAGGTGGAAGAATGGTGAAATGTATGTCTGGAAAACCGAAGTGCAATTTATTGGCGGGATTTGTGTTAAGGATGAAATTTATTTGAATTCATTCAGAAAAGGGCTACTTAAAGTTGAAGGCGATTCTCTGGTACCTTTTACCTCTGAGGACCAACTTGGACTTGTCTTAGATATGGTGCCAATAGGAGATGATATACAGTCTCAGCTATTGTGTATGCCGGCTCAGGAAAAACTTTCTCTTTATCCAGCAAGATCCGAAAGGGGAGCCTTTCAAATTCCAACCGAGGTTCAAGATTATATATTAGAAAATCGAGCAGAAGATTTATTGGCATTACCTGATGGGAAAATAGCCATAGCTACGCTAAATGGGGGGATCGTTATTCTCCAAAAAGATGGAAGCTTAGATCAGATCATAGATGTTAATGCTGGCCTACCTGATGGACAAGCTATCTATCTCTATTTGGATCAGCAAGAAGGCTTATGGGTGGCAATGGATATCGGCATTTGCCGGATTGACTTATATGCCCCTATTTCATTTTGGGCCAAAGGCATGGGTATCACAGGAGGTGTGTCTGTGATCCAAGCGGCGCACCAACGCTTATATCTGGGCAATACAAGAGGACTGTTCCGACAGGAAATGGAACCTTCTGCTAGTTTTTCCACCTTTGCAAAGGTGGAAAACGTTCCCGGCATTTTGAATGATATGCTTAGCTATCAGGACTCCTTGTTTGTGGGTTCGGAGGCTAACCTCAGTAAAATTACTTGGGATGGGAAACAAAGCGAGCCAAACCGTGGATTGCCAGTATTCCAACTTCATGCCTATCAAAAAGAGCCTAATTATTTGTTAATGGGCTTCCCAACGGGTTTAGGGGTTTTAGTTCATGAGCCCGATAAACAGTTTTGGTCTTTCAAGGCCCACTTCCCAAATCATTTAAACCTAGGCTCAGAATCCTTTGCCGAAGACAGTAGCGGTGCAGTTTGGGTTAGCTCTGCCTTAGGTGGGGTGAGACGCTATTTGGTCACTAGTTTTGGTCAAATGCTAGACAGCTCTACCCAAGGTATGTTGCCCTTTTTGGACCTAAAGCCTTCATACGTGGATTATCAAGCGGACCAAGGAGTCCCACTGGGGAGTAAGGTACTTTTTCAGTACGAAGGAAATATTTGGATAGGAACTAAAAAAGGGCTGAGGAAATTTGACCCTAGCGCTAATCGCTTTGAGTTAGATACAAGCTTGGGGCCTGACAGTAGCTACGCTATTCAAGAAATTTCTCAAACCGCCAATGGGCAAGTTTGGTTTTTGTATGAAAAAGGTGGCACTAAAAGAATCGGGAAATTTAATCCTTCTCAAACAGCCGCAGATCGCTGGCAGGCAAATGTCATGCCCCAGATAAGTGAAGTTGATCCTCCTGCTAGCCTCTATGCTGACCCATTAAACACTAACCTCCTCTGGATTGGTACGCGAAAAGGACTCTATCGCTTCGATGAAAGTCTAGTTCCAAAGGAAGCTAAAGCTGTCATAGTAAATATCAGGCCCATAAAGACTAAAACTGGAAAGATACTCTCCTTAAGTAATTCACAGATTCCTTATGCTGAAAACGGTCTTACTTTTGAGTTTTCCGCTCCTTTTTTGAACCAGCCAGCACAAACTGAGTATCAATATCGATTGCTTGGCTATGATACCGATTGGTCTAACTGGAGTGGAGTTGCACAAAAAGAGTACACCAACCTTTTAGAAGGAAACTACCGCTTTCAAGTGCGTGCTCGAGATGTTGCTGGCACGATTACCGAAGTCGTTTCTCATGATTTTGAGATTCTCCCCCCTTGGTATCGGACTTGGTGGGCCGGAGGTATTTGGACATTGCTCTTCATCTGCCTAGTAATTGGCCTTG
>CAZHOC010000560.1:0-4598 GCA_964534295.1 uncultured Bacteroidia bacterium
GGAGATATGGTTTTACTCCTTCACAACGAAACGCCCTAGCATAAAGCCAATTTTGTCAAATTAGCGCAAGAAGGATTCTTTGATGGCACCACCTTTCATCGCGTAATGAAGGGATTTATGATTCAAGGTGGCGATCCATATTCCAAGGATGGGGGTAAATCCGGCAGAGTTGGAACCGGAGGTCCAGGTTATACGGTAGAAGCAGAATTCGATCCGGCCTATAAGCATATCAAAGGAGCCCTTGCCGCGGCGCGTCAACCTGATTTTGGAAATCCTGAAAAGCGTTCTAGCGGGAGTCAATTTTATATAGTCCATAATCCTGCCAGCTGCCAGCACTTAAACGGTGCTTACACCATATTTGGGCAAGTGATAAAAGGAATGGATGTGATTGATAAGATTGCTGTAAAGCCAGTCAACAGAGCTAATCGTCCTTTGGAAGATATCAAGATGACTGTTGAGGTAGCTTTTTTAAAAAAGAAAAAAATCAGCAAGCTCTACGGCTACGAATTTGAAGACTAAAAGGCTTTAAAAACTTCTGGAAGTAGCTCATTGTACAATTCCATATGTTCTTGCTTCCGGAAGGTTACTAGCCCCATTTTGCGATCATTTTTATCCACCAATATAAAGGTCGCTCCCCCATTTAAGCCAAACATTTTATTGACCGAGATTTTGATGGCTTTGAGCTCATCAAATGGGATTTCCATGATTTTGAAGCCCAAGACGTAGCGAGAGATCGTGCGATTGTCTAAATCAATACGAGCCGAAATAGAAACTACTGCTATGGCACCAAGGGCAGCAGTGGTCAAAAAGACTAGGGTCCAAAGATTCCCCAACCCAACCATATAATGTAAACTGAAGCCTTGGAGTAAGAAGAGAACAGCTAAAAAGTAAGTAACCACAGAAGCCGCGATTCCAAAGGTTGTATTAGATCCGACTTTAAATTCGAGTGCTTTGCCCCGCACATCTAATCGATCTGCAGTCCTACTTACAAACTGTCGGTATAAAAAGTATAAATGCTTCTGCTTTTCAGTCATCGCCATAATCCCAAGATTTATTGTTGCAAGTTAGTAGGAAAGCCTGGCATTTGCATGACTCTTTTTGCCTGGCCCAAATGCCGTTCTTCATGGCCAGTGAGTATAAATAAAGCATCCTCCACACTATAGGTCACAAAGGCCGCGGCAGGGGAGATCATGATCATCTTTCCATAATCCTTTTCAGGGAGAGCCTCAAAATGTCTGATCAATTCAACTTGATGCTCAAGAAAAAGGCTTACTATCTCTTCACTAAGCTTACTGGCGGAGGGTTGAAAACTTTGGGGACTCTTAGATTTATTAATTACTTCAGCACCTAGCTGTTTGCGAAGCATACGGCCAAAGAAGTTCGAAAACAGTTTCAAACGGCTGAATATATTCTGAGGGGGTTGATCGTTCTGCGCAGCAGTCAAAATAGGAAAATAGAGCAGATTGGTAGTCATTAAGTGATCTAAGCACTGGGCTATGCTCCAAGATTTCGCATTAGGCTTCCAATTGAGACTTTTAGCATCCAAGCCAGCAAACTCTTTGTTCGCTTCGGCACTGACTGTCTTGATGCGAGCGATTAATTCTGGGATATAGCTTGGCATAGCTTTAAAGATATTGCTGCACGATATTTTCAGTAACGATCTTACCGTCCAAGAGTCGCACGATGCGGTTGCCAAACTCTGCACAATAATTAGAGTGGGTAACCATAACGATAGTTGTGCCCTCACTATTAAGCTGAGCCAAAATCTTCATAACCTCATCACCATTAGCACTATCAAGGTTACCAGTAGGCTCATCTGCTAAAATTAATTTGGGCTTAGTAACGATCGCTCGCGCCACTGCTACCCTCTGTTGCTGGCCTCCAGATAGCTGCTGGGGAAAATGATTGCGCCTATGCATCATATTCATGCGCTCGAGCAATTCTTCGGCCATTTGACGCCTTTTACTAGCAGGCGTCTTATTATAGAGTAAAGGCAACTCAACATTTTCATAGACCGTAAGCTCTTCAATCAGGTTGAAGCTCTGGAAGATAAAGCCAATATACTGCTTACGGAGCTGGGCTCTTTTCCTCTCCGAGTAACGCCCAACCTCCTCGCTATTAAAATGATAAGTACCCGAACTCGGGCTGTCAATGAGGCCCAAAATGTTGAGTAGACTAGATTTCCCACAGCCTGAAGGTCCCATAATCGAAACAAACTCTCCTTCTTTTATATGCAGAGAAACTTCGTTTAACGCTTTAGTCTCTATCTCGTCAGTGCGATAGACTTTGGTCAAGGCAGTGGTCCTAATCATAAACGAATTTACAAAAAAAGGAGGGAAGCGGCTCTATGTCCACTCCCCTCCCCTAAAGGATTTTATTGCTTAGTTGCCCCCAGCCTCTACAACATTGACCCACTGCCCGGCCTTACGGGCCTGTATGGCATGGTCATACATAGCATCACTGGTCACAGAGGGTAAATAGAATCGGCCTAAGTAACTAGCATTCAACAGGACATTGAAAGTCTTGCTTTGGCCGCGTTTGAGATCATAGAATGAGTAAACCCGGTCATCCCGGATATCTTGATACTCAGGGGTATCACCTCCGGCACTACTGCCGTCAAGACGAGTATTATGGATTTCCCAACCTGAAGGGAAGATTTGGTTAAGCACCATTTCTTCATAATCTCTTTGTCCAGTATTCTTAACTGTAACGACGGCTTTGAAGTCAGTGCCTTGAGCAAGCTGGGCAGGATCGATCGTTTTGCCAGCCATGTCAAAATAATTGACGGTCATGGCCAAGCCATTCGCAGCATCAGTAGTTTCCCCTTTCTCGGGAATACCTTCAATGATGACCCGTGCGAACAACATGCCTCCCGCATTATTTTTGACCTCTAGATCAGCCAAATCAGCTTCTGCAAGTGCTAATTGCCACATTGGCTTATCAGACTTTACGTTTTGCCATTTGCCACCACCTAAGCGATAGCTAAAGGCAACCTTTTCGCTAAAGCCTTCATCTCCGACATATTTAGCCATCGCAATCAAGCTGTAGGCTGTTGCCTGAGTATTGAGCCATTGATCAGAAGAAAGTCGATCCGAGATTGCTTTGACAAGCGTTCCGGCACGGTCTCTCATCTCCATATGACTCAAGGCCTGTAAAATCACAGCTTGATCTCTGACCTGGGAACCATAAGTACCGCCTAGTTCTTGATATACTGCAACTTCTTGGCTAAGGGTATTAACCATATCTCTGGCTACTTTTTCTTGTCCAGCGAGATAATAAGCAGCCGCAAGATTCCATCTAACGGCAGGACTGTAATCTCCACTTTGCCGCATACGGTTCATAGAACCGAGATCAGGCGACTTAGCAAGAGAGAGCAGATATAGGCGATAAGCTTGGGTCAGCGCCGAGGCTCCGTCTCCCCCATTCCAGTTTTGAGCTTCTTTGCGTTGGTAATTGATCCATTTGTCTTTGAAACCATCAGGAAGACTGTAACCAGCCATTTCTGCTTCTATCATGAAGTGTCCAGCGTAGTTGGTGCCCCAATCACTGGCGTCTGCATTGCCAGGCCAATATGACATCCCCCCACTCGCTAGTTGGAAGCTACGAAGGCGTTTAATACCCGCTCTAATGTTCTTATCAACACTTTCTTTTTGAGTGGTCGTTAAGTCCAAAAGAGTAGCCAAGTGGACTTGTGGGAACACGCTAGAAGTAGTTTGCTCAATACAGCCGTATGGGTAACGGATCAAGTACTCTAAACGCTTGCCGAGGTTAAGTGGTGGAATAGAGGAAATCTCCACGACTCCGGCTCGCGTACCTCGCATACCAATCGGCGTGATCGCCTGGGCCCAAGTTTGGTTCTTCTCGAGAGATTTAGAGAAACTCTCATAAATCACGGGATTAGGCACTCTAACTTGGATGTCTGTCTCATAGACAGCTACATCACCACCAGATTGAGCGGTAATTTTGACATGACCTGTACCAAGGGAGCTCAATACCCCAAGGTTGAAGTAAGCCATCTTTTCACCAGCATTGTAAAAGCGAACCACCTGCTTTTCAGCACCATCAACTAGCATGCGCTTTCCGGTCTCAACTTTTACGTTTACCACTTTGCTTCCATCCTCGGTAGAGAAGACGGTTACTGGGAGGCGTACGTTTTCACCAGGACCCACCACCCGTGGTAAAGAACCTAAGACCATAAGTGCTTTACGAACTGGGGTTGATTTTTCCGCTTTGCCATAGGCACCATCACCATTCGAGGCAACGACCATGGTACGGACAGCACCCACATAATTGGGCATATTGATGAGGTGAGAATTGGTTTCTCCAGCCTTGAGTTCGAATGGGCCTAAGAATTTTACTACTGGCTTGAAACGGTCTGGCTTTTTCCCTTCGGGCCCTTCGCCACCGTCGCCACCACCAATATTGAGGAGACTCTTGACTTCACCTCCATAGGCACCTAATACGTGGTCATAGATATCCCAAGTTTTTATGCCTAGCGCTTCACGAGCATAGAAAGTACTCCAAGGGTCTGGGGTTTTGAACCGAGTAAGTCCCAACAAGCCTTCGTCTACTACTGCCAAAGTATAAGTCATTGGCCC
>CAZHOC010000561.1:0-4297 GCA_964534295.1 uncultured Bacteroidia bacterium
CTGTTCTACTGCCTGCGCCAAGGTACTCTTACCAGATCCAGACAGGCCTGTCATCCAGACTACTTTTGCCCGCTGCTTTAGCTGAGCCTCTTTATCTGCTCTTTGCAAGATCCGGTCAAATATGGGATGTATGTTTTCCGCCATTTATCGCTACAGTGAATTGCCTAAAAAAAAAACCGCCTTTACCCTTTATGGGCAAATAGAAGGCGAGTCAAGATCGGTAGGAACGTAAAATGCTATTGTCGTCGAAAATTATAATAGATACAAAGGTAATCTGCTGCAAAGTAAGTAAAAACCTTGCAGCGATGATAATGTAGGGCTAAAGTCTATTCGAAATACCGCTTTTGCCCTGATTTGAGGCCCTATTTCATTTGCACTATGGTCCAGCCAGCGCCGCCATCTTCGACTGGGGCGTCTGTGGCACTTTCCACATAATTGAGGTCATCTAAGTGTTTGCGGATCGCTTCGCGCAACACTCCGGTCCCTTTGCCATGCAATATGCGGACTCGGTTTAAGCCAGAAAGCCTAGCATTGTCCAAAAAGCGGTCAACCGTTGGAAGGGCTTCTTCCACGCGCATACCCATGATATCTGCTTCTGCTTTTACCTCGCGAGTGCGAGAACCAATGATATTGACTGAGCTAGCTTTAACTTTGGGAGCCTTAGGGGCTTTGATCTTGATCAGTTGATCGAGTTTAACCGTTAACCGAAGGTCTCCTACCACGACAACCCCTCTCTTACCTTGTAGCTCGGCCAAAGTACCAAAGGATTCCGAAGTCTTTAGCTTTACCCAATCCCCAACCGCTGGTGTTCCAGAAAGGATTTCTAGGGTTTCACCTTCTTTGCTTCGGGCCGCTTTTACCGGTACCGGAACGCTTTCCACTTCTGGCATTTCAGCTTTGAGTTTCTCGCGTGCTTTTTGGGTAGCTTTTTTGGCTGCATTTTTTTCTTTGATCTCGCGGATGGTATTCTCAATCTTACGATTGGCATCCTGGATCAAATTACGCGCCTCAATTTTGGCCTCCCGCAGTATCGATTTTCGCTCTTTTTTGAGCTTTTCTTTTTCGATGCGATTATGGATCACTAGTTTCTCTAGCTCACTCTCCTTCTGCTTATTTTTTTGCAGGAGACGAGAGATCTCCATATTCTTCTTTTCCAGCTGTCGCAGGAGCTTTTCGGTATCGATTTCCTCGCTACCCACTTTTTTACGCGCCTTCTTGAGGATCGTATGATGCACTCCCACTCGCTGTGCCATTTCAAAAGCGTAGGAGCGACCAGGTAAACCTTCCACTAAAGTATAGGTAGGTTTAAGCCCTTTGGTATCAAATTGCATGGCGGCGTTGCCTACCCCTGCTGTGGTCTCAGCGTAATCTTTAAGATTGCCGTAGTGGGTAGTGATGATTCCATAAGATCGCTGGTTGACAAAGCGCTCGAGGAATGACTCTGCAATCGCGCCCCCCTGTTTTGGATCGGTCCCACTACCAAATTCATCAATTAAAAAAAGGGACTTTTTATCCATATTATCCCCCATCTGCCGCCACTGGAATAGACGAGAGGTATAGGTACTCAAATCAGTATCCACTGATTGCTCGTCGCCTATGTCAAGAAATAGACTTTCAAATATTCTAAACTCAGAGCCTTCTTCTACGGGTACCAGAAAACCGCATTGCAACATCAATTGTAATAGTCCGAGGGTTTTCAGACTAACCGATTTACCCCCTGCATTTGGCCCAGAAACAATAAGGATGCGGTGTTTATGATCCAGGCTTAAACTAATAGGCACTACCGTCATCTTTTCTTGCATTGCTTTGAGCAATAGCAAAGGATAACGCGCATTGCGCAAGTGCAGGTAAGGTTTTTCAAGATTGATTTGAGGCAATATTGCTTCAAAGGCAACTGCTAGCTTCGCCTTGGCATGAATGAGTTCTAGCTGCACCATTAGCGAACGAAAGTTCATTAATCCCTCCACATACTCTCTCAATTCGGCACTCATCTCCTGCATGATGCGAATAACTTCGTTCTGCTCTTTGAATTGCAGTTCTCGGAGATGATTGTTAAGAGGTAGTGCAGCGGCAGGCTCCAAATAGACCGTACCCCCAGTTTGGGAAACATCTTGTACAAAGCCGTTTACACGTCCCTTAAAATCTGCCTTGATAGGAATTACTAATCGCTCATTGCGAATGGTAATCTCTTTATCCTGGCTCCAATTTTGGTCGTTGGCTTGACGCAAGATTTTGTAGAGCGTATTGCGGAGTTCTTTAGAAGTACGGCCTTGTTGACGACGCAAACGCGCCAATTCTGGGGAAGCATCATCTCTCAAGTTTCCTCGCTCATCCAAGATTCCCCGGATCCGCTTGATGAGCTTTTCTTCAAAGGGATGAGTATGCAAAAGGGCATACATCTCAGGATAGCTTTCTTGATCGGCAGCAAAATAGGCTCTAGCCGAAGCAATGCCATCGAGCCATCTTAGGATTTGAAAGAGTTCACTTTGACTAATCCAGTTCCCTTTAACTTTTAGCTTTTCTAAGCTGTCGCCAGTGGAGACAAACAGGCCTCCAGGGAAGCCATCTCCAAACTCTAAGGCGTTCTTGAGTTCCGCGACGCGGTCCAACTCCGGAAGCAGCACAGTCGGATCTGACATCGGCTGCATCTCTTGTACCGCTGCTTTTGCTTCTTGACTATGTAGACGTTCCTCTACCCATTGTAATACGACATCAAAGCCGAGTTTCTCATAGGTATTGGGATGGTAACATTTCATTTCTCTTTGCCCTTGGACTTCTTTTGCCAGACAGGTCTAATGTCTTCGGCTTTGGTTTTACTAGTGTCTTCGATCTTTTTGAGACGTTCAAATTCCATAGACCTCGCTTTGGATACAGAGAGAGAGTCTTCGAGTCTCTGAACATCAACATTAAAAGAGTCAATCATATCACCATACAAGGAATCGAGGATAAAGGTTTCCTCTACATAGTATCTATAGGAAAGAAAAAAATCTTCGCGACTAATTCCGTAGCGTTCTAATATCTGGTCATACAGGTCTTCTCGCAGGGCATTTCGAGGTTGAATTTTGGCTTCAAATCGCTCGGTAGCGGCATCAGCAAAGTGTATCTCCTTTAATATCTCCTGCATTTGTGCAGGAGGGAGAAAATCGTTTTGCGTCTCATCGCAAGCGAAAAATAAAAGACTCGTAAGTCCTAAAAACAAAAGCCTGATTTTCATCATTTTTATTAAAGAGTGGCCAATTTAGGCCTCTTTGTTGTACGTGAGACAAAGATAAGGCAAAATACCGGCTTATTCTCATGCGCAATTTTCCTAATTTTGCATTCAAATCTATTCTTATGCCCCTCAAAATCATTGCTATATACGCAGTATCTGAAAATGGAGTTATCGGTAAGGACAACGACCTACCTTGGGACTTAAAATCGGACATGCGCCACTTTATGCGAAGCACCAAAGGGAAAACGGTCGTAATGGGCCGTAAATCCTTTGAATCAATCGATTGTAAGCCCTTACCTAACCGTAGAAATATTATCATCACTCGCCAAAAAGATTACCAGGCAGTGGGTGCCGAAGTGGCAAATTCTCTTGAAGCAGCTATCGAATTGGCAAAGGAGGACGGCGAGATTTGGATTACGGGGGGAGCCGGGGTCTATGAAGAATCAATTAAAAAAGGCTTTGTCAATCTGATCTACGAAACGCTCGTCCATGCAGAAGTTGATGGCGATGTCGTCTTTAATTTTCCGAATCGAGAAGAGTGGAAAATCGTTGATGTAGATGCTCACCAAGCAGATGATAAAAACGAATTCGCTTTTACCATCCGTACCCTAGAAAGAAAATAATCGATATACATGAACTGGTTTCCTCAAGAAAATGAATATGCCGAATATTATGCTGGCTACGTCAGTAAAGTATCGGGCCAAAATGTGTTAAGCGTTCTCGAAGAGCAACTAGAACGGATCCCTTCAAAATTAGCGAACCTAACAGAAGAACAATGGACCTATCGTTATGCCGAAGGCAAATGGTCTGTAAAAGAGTTAGTTGGCCACCTCACTGATGCCGAAAGAGTGTTTGCCTACCGCGCATGGCGCTTTGGTCGGGGCGATACTAAAACTGAGCTTCCTGGCTTTGACCAAGACGAGTACATTGAAGGCGCTAATTATGATTCCTACTCCGCAGAACTCTTAGTTCAGGATTGGCAATCTACCCGCATGAGTACCCTTAGTTTAAGGCGTGGCCTCACTGAGCAAATGGCTCAGAATATGGGTATTGCCTCAGGAAAAAACATGAGTGTCCGAGCTCTAT
>CAZHOC010000561.1:4308-4598 GCA_964534295.1 uncultured Bacteroidia bacterium
ACAGCAGGACATACCATCCACCATATAAATATCCTGAATGAACGGTATGGATTATCGATATGATACTTTGCCTTGAAGATTTGGAAGCCAAACTCAATAAGAATCATCACATAATTACCGTATTTAGCTTTCGGTAAATCTTTAACTTAAAATTCTCAGCCCCCAAAGGAATTATATATGTTATCACTCAATCAACAAATCACCCCTCAAGAAGCCATCCAATTAGAAGACCACTTTGGAGCCCACAACTATCACCCGCTACCCGTAGTACTCCCCACACGCGCCGGGCC
>CAZHOC010000562.1:0-4596 GCA_964534295.1 uncultured Bacteroidia bacterium
AAAGACTGTAGAAATGGGAAAATAAAGTATGAGAAAGCTTTCCTGAATCCTTCTGGGGTGTGTCTAGAATATCTTTTGAAGAATTTGAAAAGCTTACTGGGTTCTTCAAAGCCAACTTTGTAAGCAATCTCTTTTGCAGATAATTGAGAATTTATCAGCATACGTTTGATTCTGAGAATCAAAACCTCATCACTAGAATTTTTGGGAGGTTTATGTACAATTCGCGGAACTACCATATTGAGCTTCTTAGTCGAAAAACCTAATTGCTCAGCAAAATCTTGCACCTTTCTGGTTTGAAAGCATTGCTGATCAAAACCATTACTTAGCTCGCCAAGACCAATTATTCCCCCTGGGCAGCTAGCAAGAATTAAATGGACTCAAATTGAGCCCAAGCGCCATTTTATGGCCCAAGATGCATCTGTTTTAACCAATTAAACTATATGTGGTAGGGTTTTAGTCATCAGTGCTAAGCGCCCAAACCAAAAACCTCCATTTTGAGCTCATAAGTTTCACTTATAACCTTTTGACAAAAAAACATGAAACTATTTGCGAGCAAAAAACGGACTAGAATGTTGCTATTTGCCTTGTTTTGGCTAGCCGCATTTACTACTACTTTCGCTCAAGACATTACTGTAAAAGGTAAGGTGTTGAATGAACAAAACGAACCCTTGCAAGCTGCTGCCGTGCAAGTAAAAGGAAGTGCAGTTGGAGCATTGACTGACACTCAAGGCAACTACACTATTACAGCTGATCGGAATGCTACCTTAACCTTCAGTTATCTCGGCTATAAAACCCAAGAGATAGCGATTGATGGTCAAAGCGTCATTAATGTCTCCATGCTGGAAGACATCAGTGAACTCAGTGAGGTAGTAGTAGTGGGCTATAGCACCCAACGCAAAAGCGACCTTACAGGGGCCGTAGGCCAAGTATCTGGGGATGTGATTGATAAATACACTTATAGTGATGCTTCACAAGCATTGCAAGGTCGTATGGCCGGTGTGAGTGTTCAGCAGCAAGGAGGTGCGCCCGGGGCGAACGCTGTAATCTCGATCCGTGGTACAGGAACCCTCTCAGACGCAGGTCCACTATTTGTCATCGATGGGATGCTTACGGGCAATATGAGTTCTCTCAACCCAGCAGATATCGAATCTGTTTCTGTCCTTAAGGATGCTTCTGCCAGTGCTATCTATGGCTCGCGTGCTGCTAATGGGGTGGTAATTATCACTACCAAAAAAGGCTCAAGAGGTAGCTTACAGATTGATGCCGATGCGAGTACAGGCTTGCAAAGAGTGATTAATACCTATGATTGGGCCGATGCAAGGCAATACGCCGATATCGTCAATCGTGCCGACGATAATGATGGTGCTCCCAGGTCTCCAGCAAACGACTCAGAATTTAACCCTAATAATACCAGCAACCTCTACGATGAATCCTTAAGGACTGCTTCTGTCAATAATGCCAATATGCGCTTATATGGCGGCAGTGAGAATTTGTTGTATAGCCTCTCCATGAACTATTACAATCAGGAGGGTATTGTAAAATATTCGGACTTCGAGCGAATTACCGCTCGTGCCAACGGAGCGTTCACCAAAGGTAGATTCAAACTTGAAAACACCATCGGTCTCACCCGCACCGTCAACAATCCTAATCCCTACTTTAATCGGGAAAGAAACCTCTTGCCTACGATCCGATTGAAGGACGACAATGGTGATTGGAGCGCTTCTGACATTCCAGATGTACCCGGTGCGCCTACTCCAGGCTCTTTTTATGGTCAGGGCACGATTATTAACGAACTAGCACTGGCTGCTCTTGAAGATCGTACGGTAACCAGAAATTCACTTTTAGGTAACCTCGGTGCCTCCTTTGAAATTCTTAAAGGTCTGACCTATAAGCTGAACCTAGGATTGGATTTCTTTGATAACAATAACTATCGTTTTACGCCTCAAGCTGCAGTTATTTCAGCTGCTGGCAATCGGACTTTTGCGGAACTAAACGAAGTTAATACGCGCTTCATGTCCACCTTGATGGAGCATACTTTGAATTATAAGCGTCTATTGGGAAAACATAATGTAGACCTCTTAGCGGGATATACCGCCCAAAGAACGAATTCTCGTTCGCTCGGTATCGAAGCAAGAAGATTCCCTTCCAATGACATCCGTATAGCCTCTGCGGCCGAGGAAATTGCTAATGCAACCGCCCAAGATTTGACTTCGACCATTCTGTCTTCTTTTGGCCGCTTGAGCTACTCTTATGATTCTCGTTATCTCCTGACTGCTACGATTCGTCGCGATGGTTCTTCTTTATTTAGAGAAGGTCTTCGCTGGGGCGTTTTCCCTTCCATGGCAGTAGGCTGGAATATCAGTAATGAAAGCTTTATGCAAAACGTAAAGGCCATTACAAATATTAAACTGAGAGCTAGTTACGGGGAAATCGGCTCAAACAATGTAGGCGTTTATGCTATCGATCCAAGTCTCAATCTCTTTAGCGAATATGTGGTAGGGGACAATCAAGATCGCGTTTCAGGATATGCCATTACCCGCGGGGTGAACGCTAATATCACCTGGGAAACTACCCGAACCACTGACATCGGGATTGAGTTTAGTGCCTTCAATCAAAAGTTAAACGTAACGGCTGATTACTTCATCAAAAAATCGGAAGATGTCTTAGTCGGACTTCGCCTGCCACTTTATACAGGATTTGGCAATGCTATTCCTTTCAACACCGCCAGTATTGATAACCGTGGCTTCGAATTTATGGCTAGCTACTCTGATAAAATTGGCGATTTGACTCTAGGAGGCTCAGCTAACTTTTCTATTCTAAATAATGAAGTTACTGCCCTTGGCGATGCTTCTCCTATTGTACAGGGTTCTTTCACCTCCAATACGATCAATAGTACGAGAACAGATGTTGGATATCCGATTTCTTCTTTCTATGGCTATATCGTTGAAGGGATTTACCAGTCAGACGAAGAAGCCAATAACGCTAATGATCAGATCGGTACGCCTCAAGCAGGTGACTTGAAATTCAAAGATATTGATGGTGATGGGGATATTGATGAAGATGACAGAGATTACATCGGTAATCCCACTCCTAACTTCGAATACGCCTTCAACCTAAACGCCGAATGGAAAGGCTTTGATGTCAACCTTTTCTTTAACGGAGTTTCTGGCAACACCATTCTTAATGGCACCAAATACCGTGGTTACTTTGATTTCAACGGTAATTATTTTGCAGATGCTCTGAACGCTTGGACCCCTAGCAATACGGAAACCGAAATTCCTCGCAATACGCAAGCTGATCCCGGTTTTAACCGTAGAATGTCCACTTTTTACCTAGAAGATGGTTCCTATTTCCGCTTGCGGAACGCTCAATTGGGATACACATTCCAAGGAGCCTTCCTGCATAAAATTAGCATGTCTAAGCTACGTGTGTATGTAGCAGCCATGAATGCCTTTACCATCACCGATTATACCGGGTATTATCCAGAGGTGGGGAGAAACAATCGCGGTGGCACTAACAATACCCGCATCTTTAACTCAGGTGTTGATGAAGGTGCTTACCCAGTGCCAAGAGAAGTGCGAGTAGGTCTTCAGGTGTCATTTTAATTCTTAGAACTAATAACATGAAAAGCATAAAATTTTCAATAAAATCGCTGGGTTTATTAGTCGCTATCTTATTCATGAGTACGAGCTGCGACGAAGGCTTTCTCAACCAAGTAAACCCCAATGCAGTAACTCCGGCTTCCTTTTGGAAGTCCGCTGAAGATGCTCGCAAAGGAATCTTTGGCGCATACAGCCCCTTTACCAATATCTGGTATTACACTCGTTTTGAGATCTTCACCTCAGACTATCGTGATGACGTAGTCAATGGTTTCAATACCTCTGAAAGAACGGCAGTAGGCTACTTTAGTGGTACTTCTGACAGTAATGCCACCTTCTGGGTTTGGAGTGCCATGTATCAATGTGTAACCAGAGCCAATGAAGTGATTGCCAACGTACCAAGTATCGAAATGGATGCGATGGAACGCGATAATATCTTAGGAGAGGCCTATTTCATTCGTGCGTTTAATTACTTCAACCTCTTGAATAATTGGCGCAATATCCCGCTCATCACGACACCCATTTCAGAGATTGAACAACCAAACTTGATTGAGCAAGCGGCTCCTGAGGCCGTATGGGCGCAGATTGAAGCAGATTTAAATCAGGCCCAAAGTCTATTACCAGATTCATGGCCAGACGATCAAAAAGGCCGTGCTACTGCAGGCGCCGCTATTGGCTTACTTGGAAAGGTATTTCTCTACCAACAAAAGTATACCGAAGCTAAAGCTGAGTTTGTCAAAATCATGGACGGACGCTACCAGCTCACCGCTGATTATGCGGATAATTTCTCAGAGGCTACTGAAAACAATGAAGAGTCTCTGTTCGAAATCCAATTAGTAGCAGATGGTAATAGCGGTTGGGGGGCAGACGCACCAGGCAGAGGCAAAGGCTCCGCCTTTCAACCAGATCTTGCGCCTGTTGGCTTCACCAACCAAAACGGGATGCGTGTAAATGATTGGGTCCTAGATCTTTTTAGAGATGAAGCCACCATCAATGG
>CAZHOC010000563.1:0-4596 GCA_964534295.1 uncultured Bacteroidia bacterium
AATACTGATTCTGAACGTTTGAGTTGAGAAGCTTGCTCAGCTAATATTTTATTGGATTGCTTCAATTGATCCTTGAGCATCTCAGAGGACCTGAGTGAAGAGGAAAGGTGTAGCCTCATATCTTGTAAGGCCAAGGTCAAGGGATCTCCAATCTTTTCGATGGTTTTCGCTTCAAAATGCCCCGCTTTTATGTTTTCTGCAATGGCAAGGTTACGCTTAAGACTGCGTTCAGCTTTCTGGGCTCGCAAGCCGTCATTGAGGATCTTTCGCTCTGAAAAATAGCCCCAAAAACCACAATTAAGGAAAATGGCTAGAGCGAGCGAAAGATGGAACACAAATGTGCTGAGGTCCATATAGGAAAGCTGGGTAAAATAAATACCAGGGGTCCCAATGAACTGTAAATAGGCAAAAACTGCATGGTGGACAACGATCACTACGAATAAGGGTAATTGCAGCCGCCAATTGGAATAGGATATTAATAGTGTTGAAGAGATGAAGGCAAAAAAGTGCATCTCAAATAGGCCATGCATTTGGAAAATGAACTGGGCCATGAAGATGCCAAGCACTGCTGAACCTATGTATTGGTATAATTTCTTATTTGGGAGTAGCAGTCTGCTGCTCCAATATGCGCCTAGATTCAAGAGGCCTACATTTAAAGCGATCATCCAGGTATCGTAGAAGGTCGCAAGGAAAAGTCCGAACAAAAAGTTTGCTGTTAATGCCACGGCCATAGCATTATCAGAGCGCCTATCTATTTCTAGAAATAGGATCCTCCTTTGCTTTTTGTCGATTTTTATTGACTGCTTGGGCATAATTATTTCTCTAGAATTTGAGACCAGAAAAATAAGGGGGGCTCCTCTGCTTCCTGCCCATCAAAGCGACAACCGTAAGCATTGCTCGCTAATGGTCCCCAATCAGGAGCATCGTCATTTTGGAGTAAATGTTCTAAACTCAGCTGAGCAAAATTGGTGCTGGGCTGAGAACAAAATCTGGCTTTATTATAATTGCCTCTGAAGTAAAGATTTCCTTCAGCATTGATGATTACTGCCTGAGGAGTCGAATAAACACCATAGGCATTGGCGAGACTATCTCCATGATCTTGAATTACATCTACCGCTACTTCCAGTAATCTGTGGGCTTTTAATATATCTGCATCCTCTGGTACGACCACGGCAAAAGCAATTTTTTTGTCAAACTGGGCATGCAGTCTTTTAAAATGCTTGAGATTAAAGCGAGAACAGGGACATTCTGGATTGAAGAAGTGAAGGAGGTAACCGCTGCGCGGAACGCTCATCTCTATATTGGGAAGGGGTACACAGCTGTTGATCGGTACCGAAGTATACTCTGTCGGGACAGGAGTAGGCAGAGAATACCGGTATTCTTCACGCCAGAACATATAAACAATCTGGCTAACAATCAGGCTCAAGCAAATTATCAGAGTGATACTACGCATGATGGTGCTATTGCTGCATAAGGTGCTAAGCAATACACAGCTTTACCAATGCTAGGGCCTTGGCTTATTACACGTGTTAGAAAATATCGAAGAAAATAATATTGTTGGCTTGCATTATTGTTTTCCAACACTTGAGGTGATATGGGTAGGGATAATGCCAGTGATCTCAATTCGACTATTTGCCTTTTTGGCCAAGGTGTTTCCAGTTAATACTAGGGCTGTATCAATCCCAAATTTGTTGCCGCCCAAGATATCTGTCAATAATGTATCACCCACCATCAAGATGTCCTTCTTTTGGATCTCGGGTTGAAGTTTACTAAATGCATAATGAAACATTTGAGTGTCTGGCTTTCCGAAGCGTAGGAACTTCTTAGAAACCATTTGTTCCATCATGTTGGCGAGTCCGCCAATGGCTATTGCGACTTGTCCTCCCGATACTGGATAGGTGCGGTCTGAGTTGGCAACTACTACTGGAATGTTTCTGATTCTGAATAGATTAACCGCTTTGTTTAAATCTCGTTCCCAATCAAAACCTTCGTCGTCTAGTAAAACCAAGGCGTTGATTTTATCGACTTCTTCTAGATTCATTTCGCCTACGGCCAGAGTTTCCATGCCGGCGGTACGGATGTAATGAGCGGATTCTGGAGTACCTAGGTAGGCAACGATTCCCCCTTTGACTTTTGCTTCTAAATAATCTCTGGCTAACATACCCGAGGAAATCATCATCTCAGCTTTGATTTCTTTAATCCCAGCCATCTGGTATTTCTCGGCTAGTTTTATAGGGCTACGAGAAGCATCATTGGTAAGTACATAAAACTCAATGCCTTCCTCATTTAGCATTTGTAAAGTCTCTCTGATACCGGGGATGACGCCAGCATGGTTTTTTAAAACCCCATATGAGTCAAACCAAATTACTTTGTAGGTACGGGCAAGCGTTTGAAAATCTTTTAAATCCATAGGTTAAATTCCAAGCGTTCTGAGAATCAGAGAAGCGTCAAAGTGGGTATTGATTGAAGGCAAATATAATTCAATCGCTTCTTGTTGTAATCGGGTTGCGTAAAAGGGATGAAAAAAATGCTTTCCAAAACTCAAAACGTAGTGTAAGATAAAAAAGCGATAGGCCTCAGGGATAAATTTGATTTCTGCTTCCGTCAATGGATACTCCGCATGGTAATGGGTTAAAAAATAGAGAAAGCGCTCTTCCATCAGCGGTTCCATCCAATAGCTAAAAACTGTTCTGTCCCCTATATCAGAGACTACTCGACTCATGAAATAAAAGTCCATCACCCTTGATGACATTCTAAACCAGTCGTAATCCCAACGGCTAAAGAGATTGCCCTTCTTATCGATCGAAAAGTTGCCAATATTCCAGTCAACAAAAACTGGCATTTTTAGCAATTGATCATAGCCGATCCTATCAATATTTTGAAAAAAAAGATCACATTGCAAGCGAATCTCACTACTGTAGTGCCCAAAGCTCATCTTACCTTCGGTCGTATACAATTTAGAAAGGAGTTGATAGATATCGCTTTGCAAGGTTTTTGATGACTCAGGCAATTGTGGGCTTACTTCTGCACATGCTTTATGAAAGCGGCCCATTTGGCGACCTAGATTTGCGATATCTGAATTGGATAGGCGCTTGGGCAAAGAATCCCTTATCGGTACTGGGACATAAAATACAACCCAAAAGTCCTGAAATTCTTGCTGATATCGATAGGTAAATACTTTGCCATCCTTGATCAGAGAGCGCGCCAAAACCCTATTGTACGGGCTAGGAAGCTCTGTTGCCAGTTGATTGATGATGCTGTGTTCTTCGTGAAAGTGAATGTGAGTACCGAAATGCGCCAGTTTGGCGATCACAAATCTTCTGCTGGTAAACTGAACCTTATAGACGTGATTGGTAGAGACCTGGGGGCTGAGGTCTGTAATCTTTTCTATTTCTCTTCGAGAACCATACGCTTTCCAGGCTTGCTGGACGATGGATACATAATCAAGATGTCGCATAAGTAGCCTTAGTAGTGTCGAAAAATACGCCCTATCATCCAGAAAAACAGCAGAAATTTGCACCTATTCAAATATTCATATTTATCTTATCCCTACTTAATCTGAAATAGTTTTTTTGCCCTAAAATTATACTCATGAGAAGACGCACCTTTCTCCGCCAAAGCGGCCTAGTAAGTTTAGGATTTTTGAGCCTGCAAGCCTACGTATCTTCCTGCGGTGATCCCGCAAGCGGAAGTAAGCAGACCGCCAAAATGGCTGCAGGGGGATTACATCAGGGGTATGGCCCACTCTTGCCAGATCCAGATGGTATACTAGACTTACCCAAGGGCTTTAGTTATAAAATCATTTCTCGTCAAGGATCTGAAATGGCAGATGGCTTTTTACTGCCTGGAAAACCAGACGGTATGGCCTCTTTTGCCGGTGAAAACGGTAAAGTAATTGTGGTGAGAAACCATGAAGTCTCTCATGATGACTTTGAGAATGGAGCCTTTGGAAAAAAGAATGAACTACTTCCTAGGTTAGGCAAAGAAAGTTTGTATGATTATGGCAGCGGGAAGCTACCTGGCCTAGGAGGTACGACCACCTTCGTTTACGATCCTCTATTAGGTGAAATCGAGATGGAGTATCTTAGCCTGGCTGGTACGATTCGTAATTGTGCGGGAGGCCTTACCCCTTGGCAAAGTTGGATCACTTGTGAAGAAACTACTATTAAGGCTGGTAATGATCTAGAGCTCGATCATGGATTTAATTTTGAGGTTCCAGTTTCCCTTAGTCCTCAACTTGCTACTCCTAAACCTATTAAAGCTATGGGACGCTTCAATCATGAAGCTGTATGTGTGGATCCTAGGACTAGCATTGTTTATCAAACTGAAGATAGAAGCGATGGCCTGATTTATCGCTTTATTCCCAATCAGGCAGAAAACCTACACGGAGGTGGCCGCCTACAGGTCTTAGCGATCAAAGGAAAAAAGAGTTTTGATACTCGCAATTGGGAAAATCTCGATAGTGAGAAAATGGAAATCGGCCAGGAGTACGATGTTGAATGGATTGATATCGACAATGTTGAATCCCCTGATGATGATCTTCGTTTCCGAGGTTTTGAAAGCGGGGCAGCACGCTTTGCACGCGGCGAAGGTATG
>CAZHOC010000564.1:0-4592 GCA_964534295.1 uncultured Bacteroidia bacterium
ACCACGGTATGGGCTGGTTCCCAGGCTACGCCATCAACGTCAACACTGGTGAGCGCCTCGCAATCTTCTTTGGAGAAAGTGAGTGGGATCAGCTAAATAATGGTGATGACATGATGTTTAACCCAACTAGCTCATTTGGTACGAACCTTGACCGAGTTGGTGGTCGCCACTATGTTTGGGTAACTGACCTACCTTATGACGATCAGTTTAGCCTATTGAGAGACTCTCTGCAAAATGCTGACTACGCTGGTACTGGCGGTTTCCCTGATGCGATCTTCTTCGACGAAACGGGTCATAACCTAGCCAGTGTTTACAAGCACGTTGCATGGGCGGGTATTCCGTTGACGGCTAGTGGATTTGAATTTGATAATCCAAGCGAGATCCCAACTGATGCACGTGTTTCACTTCGCGTCAACCAACCGTTCCGCTCGCGGGAAAATACCAATGACGTCCCAACATTTGTCTTCAACACTATCGATGAAGCGGCCTTGTTGGAACAGACAGAAGTGGCCCAAAACGCCCTTGATTTGATCAATGTGGTACCGAATCCTTACTATGCTTACTCTTCTTATGAAAATGGGCAGTTGGATAATCAAGTGAAGCTTACCAACCTTCCTCAGAAGTGTCGCGTGAGTATCTTCACTCTTAATGGTTTCCTCGTCAAACAATTCACCAAAGATTCTGAATCTCCTGAATTGCGTTGGGACTTGAAAAACCAAAGCGGGGTACCTGTAGCCAGTGGTGTATACATCATCCACATCGATGCGAACATCGACGGTCAAAATCTCGGCGAGAAAATCGTCAAACTCTTTGCCGTCATGCGTCAAATTGACCTTGATTCCTTCTAAAACGATTATAGTCTAGCGTTCCGCGACGCGGAACGCTAGCACTTCTAAACAAATAATTTGCTAAACTGAAATGAGAAAGTTTACGCTGTTAATAATGCTGGTAATCACTGCCAGCACTCTTTGGGCCCAAGATCCACCCGAAAGGGTTGGACAAGCAGGCGCGGCAGAATTGTTAATCAATTCTATGCCAAGAAGCTCTGCTTTCAAAGGCTTAGACATTGCAAGTGCAGATGGAATCGAGGCTTCTTGGGTGAACCCTGGCGGTATTGCTCGTACCACTGGCACCGAATTAATGTTTGCCCGTACCGACTGGCTCATGGGTAGCGACATCCAAATCAATAGCTTCGGCTTTTCACAAGGCCTTGGTAATGAAAATGGAGTGCTCGGTGTGTTGGTGAATGCCTTTAGTATGGGAGAATTTGTCCGTACTACTACTTCACAACCCGACGGTACACTAGGTACATTTAGCCCTACTTATATCAACATTGGTCTTTCTTACGCTCGTAAGTTTACAGAGCGTATCCACGTTGGCTTTACTACACGTATCGTACACGAGTCTACTCCTGAAGTGATTGCTAATGGGGTTGCTTTTGATGCGGGTATCCAATATCGTGCTGGAGAAAGAGATCGTCTTAAGTTAGGTATCGCTTTGCGGAACGTTGGTCCTACTATGCGTTTTGGTGGAGATGGCCTTTCTGGTCGTGTGCCAATCGAACCTAAGAACCCATTTTCTTCTCGTATCAACATTCCTACCGCTGCTTTTGAATTGCCTGCTACCCTAAGTATGGGGGGTTCTTACGATTTCTTCTTGGGAAGTAGCAACACTGTATCGGTCTTAGCTGGATTCATTTCCAACTCTTACTACCAGGACCAAGGTGGTTTAGGACTTGCTTATAAGTACAAAGATTACGTTATTATAAGAGGCTCTTTCTTATACGAGAATGGCATCTTTGGCAAAATTGTTGGTGTAGATAACCGTTATAACGCTCACACCGGCGGTGCCTTAGGAGCGACTTTCCAAGTGCCATTTGGTACTGGCAAGTACGACGCCAGCGGAAATGAAACGTTTTCGATGTTCTCGCTAGACGCTAGCTATCGCTTTAGTAATCCTTTTGGTGGAACCTTGACGATGGGTGCGCGTATAGACATCTAAGAATACCATAAAACAACAAAATATTGATTGGGTTGGCTTTTGGCCGACCCAAGTCTTTTTTTTCTATTTAAGAACCAATCAATTGTTACAAACAATTAAATTTTTTCGGCTATGAGTGACGTAAAATACATGACAAAGGAGGGACTGGATAAGTTGAACGCAGAACTCGCCGATATGAAAGGCCCTCAAAGAAAAGCAGTTGCTGCCGAGATTCAAGAAGCACGTGAAAAGGGCGACCTTAGTGAGAATGCCGAATATGACGCTGCTAAAGAAAAGCAGGGCTTGCTTGAAATGAGAATCGCTAAACTCGAAGAAGCATTAGCTACGGCAAGGGTACTTGACGAAAGTGAAGTCGACCTCAGCAAAGCATATATCCTTTCAACGGTAAAATTGAAAAACCTCAAAATGAAAAAGGTTTTCACTTATACCCTCGTTTCTGAAGAAGAAGCAGATATCAAGACCAATCGTATCTCTGTCAAATCTCCCGTAGGAAAAGCTGTACTAGGTAAGGCAGTTGGAGACATCGTCTCTATAGATGTTCCTGCCGGTAAATTGGAGTTTGAACTGCTCGAAATCTCTCGCTAAACGACCATGGCCTCTATCTTTACTAAGATTGTTCGCGGCGAAATCCCTTGTTACAAAATCGCCGAGACAGAAGATTATCTCGCCTTTTTAGATATTAGTCCGCTGGCCAAAGGCCACACCCTCGCTATACCCAAAGCAGAAGTGGACTACTTATTTGATCTAAAAGAAGATCAGTACGTAGGGCTGCATCTATTTGCCCGTGAAGTCGCCAAAGCGATTGAGGCCGTTGTTCCTTGTGAACGAATAGGTACGGCCGTCGTTGGCCTCGAAGTACCGCATGCACATATCCACTTGGTGCCCATTAATCAAATTGATGACCTCCGCTTTGACAAGCCAAGAGTGGAGATGAGCCCAGAAGAAATGAGTCAGCTAGCCGCTGAGATCCGTCAGCAGCTGTAAATCGCTCAATAAATTAAGCCGTAGCAAAGCTATTGATAGTTTTGCTACGGCTTACTCTTTATAGCCTATTTGCTATCGCTTTTTCAACTTATCTGGATTGGCCTTGACAAATGCTCCCCAGTCCTTGTGCTGAGTGCCCGTTTTGCTATTGACGCCTTGAAAAAAGTGACAGACCGCCACGGCTAAGCCATCTGTGGCATCAAGCGGTAAGTCATGTACCTCAAAATTGAGGATCTGCTTGAGCATGCCTGCAACTTGCTCCTTACTGGCACCCCCTTTTCCAGTGACGGACATCTTTACCTTCTTGGGAGCATATTCAAAAATCGGTAGGTCAAAGCTAAGCCCCGCCGCCATGGCTACGCCTTGGGCACGTCCCAGCTTAAGCATAGACTGCACATTCTTGCCATAAAATGGCGCCTCCAGCGCCAACTCTCTCGGACGAAACTCCTTGATCAAGCCACTTACGCGATCATAAATCTTTTTGAGCTTGGCTGGATGATCAATACTGCTCTTCCCCAATTTTATCACCCCTGCGGCGATAACCTCCATACGCTTGCCCTTGCCTACGATGATCCCGTAGCCAGTTACGTTGGTACCGGGGTCAATCCCCATTATTATGCGTTGCGCCATACTGAAGGTTAGATTTGCCGCAAAAAGATACGCATAATGTGGCGATTCCCCCTACCTTTGGAGAGGATGAAAAGCTTTGCCCTTCGCTTATATCAATCATTGCGTGCTGACAGCAGTCCCCTTTGGCTGCGCGTCGCCCAATTATTGATTACCATTTGCGTTTTAGGCTTTGTCTATCATCGCCTCAGTCAAGAAGACTGGCAAGATTGGAGCAACCGCTTGCCCAATACCCTTTGGCAACAAGCCTTTCTATTATTAACGGTTTTACTCATCCCTGCTAACCTTGGGCTCGAAACTCGGAAATGGCAGGTATTAGTCCGCGCCTACTATCCTCAGATTTCTTTCTCACAACTGTTCAGAGCCGTATTAGCTGGAATGGCAACAGGTATTTTTACTCCTAATCGCATCGGCGAATACGCTGGGAGGGTAATGAGTCTTCCTCAAGGCTTTCGCTTGGAGGCAGGAACCCAGACTTTGGTCAATCGGCTGCTACAAATGTTGGCTACCCTTTTGGTGGGTACGCTGAGTTGGCTAGGGCTATGGTATTTTGAAGCCGCACAATTTAGGGCACTGATAGGCATAAATGAGCAATTTGCTCTGGGCGTTGGGGCAGTTTTAGGATTAAGCACTATCATATATTTAGGAATACTGCTTCGTCCCCAGTGGCTCTTGCAACTAGTACGTCTTCATCGCTGGGAGTTGCTCTTCGTGCAACGCATCTATCAGGCCCTTACAGGCTTAAAGACGCAGCAAATTGCAAAGGCCTTAGGCTTGGCCATTTTACGCTATACAGTTTTTACGACTCAGTATATTTTATTGCTCTACGCCTTCGGTTATGAAGGAAGCCTTTTGCTTATCCTCGGATTGATTGGGCTTTGCTTTTTGATCAAATCACTTTTGCCTTCCATTGCCTTGACGGAATTGGGGGTGCGAGAATCGGTAGCCCTATGGCTGATGGGGGCTTTTTCGGTAGCGGC
>CAZHOC010000565.1:0-4588 GCA_964534295.1 uncultured Bacteroidia bacterium
TTGAGTTGTTGAGTTGTTGAGTTGTTGAGTTAAGACTGCGAAAATTCAAAACTTCAACAAATCAACCCTTCAACCAATCAACTAAGCGTTCCGCGCAGCGGCAAAAACAAAAAAGGCTGACAGAGAAACTCTATCAGCCTTTGCAAATATTTTGCGATTTCCTAGTTCAACAACTTGAAGTTGAAAGGAATGTTAACCCAGAACTTGATCGGCTTACCACCCTGAATCGCAGGTGTAAACTGAAGTTTGTTGATGTGCTCTTCTACCGCTTTGGTAAGGATAGGGTGCACCTGGGTAATGATCTTATGTTTGTCATAGTTACCGCGCTTGTCCACAAGCACACGTACTACAACATTACCTTCGATACCCGCGTCTCTTGCAATCTGAGGATAACCGATGAGCTTTTGCACATCTGCCATGTTTACTGGCTTAGGCTCTTCCTCTGCGAAGATAAATTCGTTGATATCTGGCTCTTGTTCTACGATAACTTCCGGTACATCACCGTCACCTTCTTCAAAGTCACCTTCGAAAAATCCGGTTTCATCACCTTCTTTATCTTCGAGACCAATCGCAGGAGCTTCTTTCAGCTCATCGATCTCAGCGATAGTTTGATCTTCTTCGGGATCGATTTCCTCTTCCGGAGTAGGCTCAGGAATCTGGAAAGCTACCGTTTTGATCTGTGGTGGTGGCACCTTCGGTGGAGGAGGTGGTGGTGGTTTTTCTTCCTCATCTAGAGGCGGTGGAGGAGGAAGGTCCTCCATCGTAATTTTTACGGCTACGGTTTTGACTTCTTCTGCTTCTTCTTGAGCGAATAGGCCAGAAACCGGTATCCAGGCATAGATCAACACGAGAATACAAACGGCAATCGTACCGATCAAGAGGTGCATAGGATACTTCTTCCGAAGGAAGAAAGCTCCAAAGCGACGCTCACGGTCTTCGAATACCATTTCATCCCAGTCAGCTTTGATTATTTGTGCCATGAGAACGGTATAATTTTCTACTTGAATCTAAGTTATAAATAATTGCTGATTATTTAACAGCGATTTGCGGCATTAGTAACACGCTATCGGCTAAAGTCAAATCAGCGAAGACATACTTGGGCGCCCGTACGATTTCCAATTCATCCATCAGATCAATAAGGTTTCCGTAGCGACTTTTGGTACTTGCTTTTACAACAAAAATGGGATCCCAACAGGGAGCATCTTTGTTGACCAAATCACATCGATTTGGGTAGCGATTGAGATGTTGTTGTAAAACTTTTCTCAAACCATTGGCCGCATAAGTTGTGTTTTCAAGGCTTGCCTCTTCGGGCGCTCCATGGTAGTAGTACAACTTATCGTTTTCGTCCATGATTAAGGTCAGAATCTTTTCTTGATCAATCTGCTTGTTACAATCTGCTCCTTCGCAAAGCGGAGGCAAAACTGCTTCCATTGCTTTTTGAGTATTGATTGTAGCGGTAAGCACAAAGAAGGTGAGCAATAAAAAGGCTACATCTACCATTGCAGTCATATCGATGCGGGTAGAGCGCTTTTTGCGGCTGTGAGGACTAGCCCTTTTGCCGTTTTTGTCTGATGTAGTGTTGACTTCAGCCATAAGTAAGTGGTGTTTTACTTATAGATAGTGGCGAGGTCTAAATTCCACATCAGCAGCTCAAAAAATTCTGCTTTTTCAGTATGTCAAAAGAACGAAGATAATTGTCTTACTCTTCGGCGGAGTATTCGTACTCGCCGCGAATAATCAAACTATCTGAATCAGAGTACTTGTCGATAGTATACTTAGGAGCATTCACGATAGAAAGCTCATCAAGTAGATCGATCATGTTTTTGAAACGAGACTTATTTTTGGGTTTGAACACGAAAATAGGGTCCCAACATGGCTCGCGATTATCCACTTCTTTACAAAGAGGCACACCGCTTGTTTTCATCTTATTGACGTGGTCAAATAGCACCTTGCGAAGTCCTTCGTCAGAGTAATCCGTAGAATCAACTTCTGCATCGGTGATACCCACCCAATAGTATACTTTATCATCTTCGCCGAGTACGATCGTCATGATCTTATCCTCGACAATCTTCTTACGCAATTCATCCTCTTGTTCTTCTTCAACTTTTGGAGGGAGAATCATCTCCATAGAGGCATCGTTTGCCATCGTCGCCGTAAGTACGAAGAAAGTCAGAAGTAGGAAAGCTACGTCAACCATAGCGGTCATGTCGACTTTAGTTGACTTCTTTTTCGTTTTGGGGCCGCCTTTGCCTTTTTTGCCGCCGCCCCCTTGCGAGGTATCTACATCAGCCATTGGTTAAACTTTTGCCAGGATTGACCGCGCTAACAGTCATTTTTTCATGTCGTTTTCACGATCCTGATTTGTGAAACTTGAGAAGGATCAATCATGAAGGGAAGAGTTTTACTCTTCTTCCTCTTCTTCTCCTTCTTCTAATGAAGTAATCAGACTAAATGAATTGATTTTCCACTCTTGGAGAGAGTTCATCACGTCGCTAATCTTCTCGTATTGAGCGTCAACATCACCTTTGATGGCGATACGCATCTCACGGTCAGATAGGCGTCCCCAGCGGATCCACTCTTTCAGATCGTTACGTCCAGTAACGGAGTCTGTCTTAGCGGTCATGCCCGGGTGATCCATGGCTTTCAATTCTTCATCTGGCAAATTAAGCCAGGCTTCCATCTGATTGATAGGCACCCCAAAATCTTCGAGGGTACTAAAGTATTGCGCTCCTACTTCAGAAACAGCCAATTGCTCATCAGAGATTGCCTTTTCTAGAGTAGCGACGCGTGTGCTGATGTCAGAGAAACCAACGAAGACTTTGCCTTCGGGATCGACTGAAATAGTCATCAGCTTTTCAACGGGAACGTCAATTTGAGAGCGAGAGGAAGGCATATCTACTTCTACCTTTTGCTCTTGACGAAAACTAGTAGTGGTCAAGATGAAGAAGGTCAGAAGAAGGAAAGCCACATCCACCATCGCAGTCATATCGACTGTAGGGGCTCCACGTTTTGGTTTATGCGCTGCCATAAACGATTGGGTTTATGGGAAAGCGGACTGCTGAATAATGAGCAGTGCGCTTTCCAATGAAATTAGTTATTAACGTCGAAGGTCTGAACGATGCTATAACCAGCTTCGTCCATAGAGTAGGTCATACCATCAATCTTGGTAGTGAAGAAGTTGTAAGCCAAGATGGCTACACCAGAGTTACCAATACCGATAGCCGTGTTAATCAAGGCCTCAGAGATACCTACAGAAAGTTCAGCTGCGTTTGGAGCACCACCTTCACCAAGAGCGGAGAAGGCACGGATCATACCGAGTACCGTTCCAAATAGACCAATCAATACCCCAAGAGAGGCGCAAGTCGCGAGGATAGGCAAGTTACGCTCTAGCATAGGAAGCTCAAGCATAGTGGCTTCTTCCAATTCAGCTTGGATAGCCGCTTTCTTCTGCTCTTTCTCCATGTCATGAGCTACTTCCATCTCCTTGTACTTACGGAGACCAGCTTTGATCACGTTTCCTACAGAACCACGCTGCTTGTCGCAAAGCTGTGCGGCTTCATCAACATTACCACGGGCTAGAGAGCGACGCACTTTCTTAACGAAGACATCTGCGTTGCCTTTACCACCAGCGCGAGTAATGGTGATAAATCTCTCAATAGAGAAGATTACAATTACCATTAATACGGTAAGACCAACAGGGATTACAAAACCACCTTTGTAGATAAGACCAAAAAGGTCATCCTTTGCTGGCTCGTTGTCAGTCCAGTGTGGCGGCTCTTCACCGACCTCACCACCGTCTACCCAAGCCTGGTAAGTTTCGTACGCTTCTTGTCCTCCTTTGAAGTGAGAAGGATCCCCGAAAAACTTATAAAAAACAACGTGAGCGACAATCGCAGCAACTACAATTGCAAGTAGTGGGAAGATCGCTCGAAATGGACTCGCCGGCTTAATCTGTGCCTCTTGCGAGAAGTTTGACGTTGAAGGTTTGTTCGTTTCAGCCATGTCTTATAGCCTTTTTAATTTGATGTACAGTGAAAATCGAATGGACCAAAAATATGTATTTGAATTGTAAACACAAAGAATTCAAACTAAAATCGAGGCCTTACTAAAAATTTCCAAAAATGCAACTATCCTAATCTTCATGGCTTGCACACTTTCGAAAATCTCTCCGAAAACGTTAAGTAAGACTCAAAGCCTTTTTGTCCAAAAAATTATGCATTACCTTCACTTTGTGACTATCAGACAAAGGAGGTGCTGATATTCCACAAATGAGGACAATTTTTTTCTATATTTTTTTAGTCCGATTAATAAACTAGGCCAAAAACATCTGCAAAATGGCCTTTTAGGCGAGTTTTTACCTCCTCCACATTGAGTTGTTCTCCCAGCTCGGCAGCTAGTGAACTTACTCCCTTGTCCGCTATACCGCAGGGCACGATATAGGAAAAATATTGTAAATCAGTATTTACATTGAGCGCAAAACCATGCATGGTGATCCAGCGACTACAGCGTACCCCCATGGCACAAATTTTCCTCGCATTCTCTTTTCCGACGTCCAACCAGACCCCCGTTTCCCCTTGGCTACGCATTC
>CAZHOC010000566.1:0-414 GCA_964534295.1 uncultured Bacteroidia bacterium
CAACTTCATGCCCTGCCAAAGCTAGGAAAATTGCCATGAAAAAACCGATCCTAATCCTAAAGCTTGGTACTGCAGCCATCACTCGAGCAGATGGCACACCCGACGAACCGGTAATGGTCGATGTCGCAAGGCAGGTCGCAAAGCTGCATCAGCATTATCATATCGCCCTTGTTTCCTCTGGCGCTGTAGGCATGGGCCGTCAGTACATCCGTGGATTTAGTGGCAAAATCAGCGAGCGTAAAGCCGCAGCAGCCATCGGTAATCCCATCCTCATCAATAAATACGCTCAGTTTTTTGCGCCCTACGGAATCAATCTAGCATTGAGTCTTTGCGAACGCCAACATTTTTCTCAGCGCAATCAATTCTTACAACTGAGAGAGACATTTGAGACCCTGTGGGCGCAAGACATTATCC
>CAZHOC010000566.1:424-4588 GCA_964534295.1 uncultured Bacteroidia bacterium
GTCGCTAACGAAAATGATGTCGTCAGTAATCTAGAGCTTCGCTTCTCAGACAATGACGAACTGGCTACGCTTTTGGCGGTAGGCTTGGGGGCCGATAAATTATTGCTGGGCACTTCAGTTCCGGGCTTATATGACCGAGAAGGCAAGGTGGTCGAGCAGATCGATAGCTTTGATGAAGAAGTACTTGGATTGGCCAATAAAACCAAGTCCTCTAGTGGCCTTGGCGGCATGATTTCCAAACTCACTTTTGCCCGTCTGGCCAGTAGGATGGGTATAGAAGTGATGATATTTGGAGCACGGGAAAATGATGGCATTATCCTCGCCGCTGAAGGCAAAACAGGCACTCGCTGTTTAGCCCAAACTTCCTCGCTTTCGGCGCGGATGAAATGGATCGCCAGTAGTAGCCTAGTTGCAGGCAGGGTGATCGTCGATGCCGGGGCCCGCAAAGCCCTCGAAAATCGTAACAGTCTACTCGCCGTAGGCGTAGAAGAAATTCCTTTTCCCTTTGACAAGGGAGAAGTATTTGAAGTGTGCGTGGAAAATCAGCCTCCTTTCGCCCTAGGCAGAGCTCGGATAAATTCCCAAGCACTCCAGGATCAGGCCAAGGCCCATGATCTTATCCTCGCCCACGCAGACGATATCGTTTTACTGTAAACCGTCATGCGCAACATCAAACCCGTCCTCAGAGGCGTCAAAAATTCTAGCTATCGAGTGCGAGCCTTGAGCGACGCACAACGCCAAGCCTTATTAGAAGATCTAGCGAGTCTACTCTCGGATAATGTAGAGAGTATCATCGAAGCCAATCAGCTTGACTTGGCCAAAATGAGCGACACGAATCCAAAAAAGGATCGCTTGCTCCTCAATACTGAACGCATCAATGGCCTCGTCCAGAGCGTCAGAGATATCGCTAAACTTGAGGATCCGAGTGGCAATCTCTTGAGCGAAAAGACGCTTGATAATGGCTTGTTGGTCCAGAAAATGAGCGTTCCCCTAGGGGTAGTAGGTATTATTTATGAAGCCCGACCCAATGTCACTATCGATGTAGCGGCCCTCTGCCTTCGCTCTGGCAATGGAGTGGTCTTGCGAGGAGGATCGGCTGCTCATAATACCAATATCGCGCTAGTAAAACTGATTCATCAGGCCATGAAGGCTCACGGCTTACCGAAGGATTGTCTGGCGCTCTTACCGACTGATCGGGCTTATGTAAATATTCTGCTTACCGCAGAACGCTATGTCGACATTATCATACCGCGGGGATCTCAATCTTTGATTGATATGGTGCGGCAAAAGGCGACAGTGCCTACAATTGAGACAGGTGCAGGTGTATGCCATACCTATGTGAGCAAAAATGCTGACCTCCAAAAAGCCGCCAACATTATCGTAAACGCCAAGACTTCCCGCCCCTCTGTCTGCAATGCTTTGGATACAATTTTAGTAGATGAGGCCGTCTCCGCCGAACTCTTACCCTTATTGGTTTCTGGCTTGGCAGAGTACGAGGTAGAAGCGTTCGCCGATGAGGCGTCCTACCAAATCCTCGAACAAGCAGGCTATCCCTACTTGAAAGCGGCAAAAGAAGATGACTTTGGCCGAGAATTCCTGTCTTATAAATGCTCAGTCAAATGTGTGCAGGACATCGATGAAGCCTTGGACCATATTGCAACCTACTCGTCTCGACACTCGGAGGCCATAGTTTCAGAGGACAAAGAGGAGTGTGAACGCTTTTTAGGAGCTGTAGACGCGGCGGCGGTATATACCAATGCTTCCACTCGCTTTACCGATGGAGGCGTATTTGGCCTAGGCGCTGAAATTGGTATTTCGACCCAAAAGCTGCACGCAAGAGGACCCTTTGCCTTAGAAAAACTCGTAACGGAAAAATGGATCATAAGGGGCGAGGGTCAGATTCGCTAAAGGAGTCTTTGCCTAAACGGTCAATTGACTGTAAATTGACGCCCAAACTCACACTTATCACATGGCAGGATCAAAGAAAGGACCTATTTACGCTGCAATGGCTGCTAACACAGGCATTGCCATCGCCAAATTTATCGGCGCAAGTATTAGTGGTAGTTCGGCTATGCTGGCGGAGGGCATTCACTCTCTCGTCGACACCGGCAATGGATTGTTGCTACTTTTAGGGATTTCCCGCAGTAAAAGACCAGCAGATAAAAAGCACCCCTTTGGACGTGGCAAGGAAATCTACTTTTGGAGTCTCATCGTAGCCATATTGATCTTTGCCTTAGGTGGCGGCATGTCCCTTTATGAGGGTATACAGCATATCCAGCACCCTCCGACTGAGATTGGAGATTTCACCCTCAGTTATATCATCCTGGGACTGGCAATCGTTTTTGAAGGTGCAGCATTAATCTTTGCCCTAAAGAGTTTTAATGATGCACGTCGTCGTCGAGGAAGAAGAAATTTTTGGACCGCAATCCAACAAAGTAAAGATCCAGCATCCTTTGCGGTTATTTTTGAGGATACGGCAGCACTTTTAGGTCTTGTAATTGCCTTGTTGGGGATCGTCTTAACCCAAACTCTACAAGATCCTATTTGGGATGGTGTTGCCTCCGTCTTGATTGGCTTGCTACTAGCAGGCATCGCAATCTTTCTCACCGTGGAAACCAAAGCATTGCTAATAGGCGAAGCTGCCTTTCCTGAAGTAAGAGAGTCTATTGCGGAAATCGTAGATGCTGATGATGCTGTTAACAACATCAATCCACCGATGACTATGCACATGGGACCAGACGATATCCTCCTCGCCTTAGATGTAGAGTTTAAAGACGAACTCTCGGCCGATGATATCGAAGCGGCTATCCAAAGGATAGAAAAAGCATTGAAAGAGAAACACCCCCAGATAAAGAGAATCTTTATCGAGGCGCGTTCCCTTGCCAATGCAGTCGGTCAGCTCGCTGGAGGAGCCAGCTAAATCTTAGCGTTTTTGTAGTTTAAAAGTTTGCTTATGCTGCCCGTCGCCTAGACTGAGGTAGTAGTAACCCGCAGCCCAATTGTCGGTATCGACATTGACTTCTCCTTCCGCAGGGAGAGAATTGGTCTGATATATCGATACCCCAAGGCTATTTACGATCCGCAAACTCACTTTTTGATTGTAAGGATTGTTGTATTGGATATTGAGGTATTTACCAAATGGGTTAGGATAGCCTTTGACAAAAACTTCAAGCGCATCCCCCTCTAAATTGAGCGAAACGACATCACTATATTGAGTTCGTCCATCGTCTAATATCAATTTGACGCGATAATAAACGCTCTTGAGCGGCAGGCTACCGATTCCAGCATCATCAGCTCGATATTCTATTTGGCCAATTTGGAGCGGATGGTCCTGTACTTTGCCAAAGGTGTTCCCATCCAGGGAACGCTCAATCTCAAAGCGCCCTTCCTGCTCTGCAGAAGACAGAACCCAAATCAGTTGAGCATCATCTCCGCTTCTTTGCACATCAAAATTGAAGCTCCTGATACGGTTCTCTACCGTATTGGTAATTAAGAATTCGCTATAGTCAAATTGGATAGCCGCACGATTGAGGATCAAAGATCCGTGATCACTTTCTACATTTGGCAGAATCTGATAGCGTATAAAGCCATGGCTTTCGGGCTCATTGCTATTGCTGTCAGCCAAGAAAATGTAGTCAAAGACAAAGCGCAGCACGCCATCTTCACTAACGAACATCTCGTAATCATGACTTACCTCTAACACATTCAAACTTGCCCAATCCAAATGTTGGGAAAGAGTATCGAGGATCAGAACCCGCTGAGCGGGAGCAGAACCTACATTTTGGAACCGTATGGTATAAGTCAATGAATCAGTAAGGGCGACATCTCCTTCGGGCGTAACCAAAATGTCATTGGGATCTACCGCACCCACTACTGTATTGTAATCATGCACCGTATTGTCGGTAAAGTCCATGTCTAGCTGACTAGTACCAATACTCGCAAAAGTGACTGTATTCTTGCCCATCAAGGCGGAAGCCGAAACGGAGTCCGTAACGAAGATCGTTTGGCCTTCAAAGGCTGGTATCGAATCTAATTGCCAGAAGTAAGTAACGGTCTGACCGTTATTATGGAGGCTATCCCAAGGCTGAGTAGCACTAAGAGGAATAATATCTTGATCAAACTCAACCGACAAAGTCGTGGCTCCTGCCGCTATCGTACTCATAT
>CAZHOC010000567.1:0-4587 GCA_964534295.1 uncultured Bacteroidia bacterium
TAGTGGAGGCCGGAAGTTGATGCACAATACCGCTTACTACACCCTCAATCAAATACCAGGGGGAGGCGTTCCGATGCAATCGAAAAACTCAACTTCAAGTGATGCAGGAGCAAAGATCAGTAAAAACCAAACCTCCCAACCAGCGGATTGGGCCAGTGGACCTGATCAGAGCTTAGAAATCGGCACCGAACCCGGTATGAAGTACGACCTTAAGCAATTCAAAGTAAAAGCAGGGTCAAAGGTTAAAATTGAGTTTCAAAATTCCGATGATATGGCCCACAACTTGGTAATTGTTGCACCTGGTAGTGCAGACGCAGTATCAAAATCAGCCCTAGATATGGGGATAGCGGGACTCAACGCTGCCTACATTCCCGAAACGGATGATGTATTGGCTCACACGGTTCTGATCGAGCCAGGTACCAAGGAATCTATCTATTTTGTGGCGCCTGAGACCACTGGCTACTATCAGTTTGTCTGTACAGTGCCGGGCCACAATGTCTCGATGAGAGGGGTGATGGTAGTGGAGCCTTAGGGAATTTCGATTTCTGAATGCAAAATGTCCAATACTGAAGTTAAGCCTTCGGCATTGGACATTTTTATTAGCGGCTAGATGATTAGTTTAAAGCCTCGAGGATTTCTGTTGCTTCTTTTTGATAGGGATGAGCGCTTTCTGTTTGAATAGCACCTAGGAGGCTTTTTGCCTCTTCCAATTGATCGTTCCGCAAAGCGAGCATTGCCATATACCATTGAGCAGCCTGCGCAAAACGACTGGTATCTGAAGTAGAAACTTGATTTAGATTTTCTCTTGCTAAGTCCCAATCCTTGATTTCCATGGCTGAGACAGCTTGATAAAATTTGTGGGTCAAGGAAGGTTCTTCCATCATCAGGGAATCAAATAGGTTGATCGCTTCTGTATAGGCACCCTGCTCATACTTAGCATAAGCACGGTCCTTTAAATTGGTTGGGCCACTATTACGAGTCAATGGGTTGGCCACGTTTGGGAAGCGCTCATAATAGCTAGCATAGAGCTGATCAGGAGAGATGGTTTTTTGCGAAGGAATCACCAGCCACAACAGACAAAAGGCGGCCGCTACTGCTACTCCTATCCATATCAAACGCATAGATCGGATAGTGCCTTCCGCTTTTTGATGAAGGTCCTGGAGGCCAGCCAATTCATTTTTTAGTGTTTCTCTGCCCTTTTTCTTGAGAGTTAGCAGTAAATCATGATTGTAAGCCAAGAGTTCCTCAAATTCAGGCTCTGTCTGCCAGTTTTCCCAGTCTTGTTTCTCAGCTTCGCTGAACGCTTCTCCCTTTAGATGTTTATCTATTAGGCTCTGGTATGCGATTTCGTTTTCCATTCTTGTGCCCTTTCTTTTGTGCTAAAACTGATTTTTAAGCTCTGCCATATTCTTGCGAAGACTTCGCATACAGCGTGCTTTTTGACTTTTGGCTACTTCAGCACTTTTATAGCCCAGTTCATTCATGATTGATTCTGTGCTATAACGCCGATAATAGAACAGAGTCAACAGTTTTTGACAATTCTCGCCTAGCTTTTGCAACTGCCCGTAAAGCATCCGCTGACGATCATTTAATTCTATCTCATGGCCAGCGACCGCTTCCTCGACCCATTGACTATCCGTCAATTCCTGCTCAGGGTAATCGGCCATCCGTTTCTGCTGTTCAAATTTTCTCAGCATCATAAAACGACCAATGCCAAAGAGGTAGGTACGTAATTGGCTTTTCAGCTCGGTAACTTTGCCCTCTATGATGTTTTCATAGAAAACGATAATCACTTCTTGCCAAATGTCTTGCGCATCTTCATGATTGATTCGAAAAGATGCTTCTGCCCATTCGATAAAAGAACTTTGGTGTTCCAGATATACTTCATGCAAGGCCTTTTTATCACCTTGCTTGATACGTATAAGCGTGTTCTGCTCTCTTTCCTGCATATCCGAATCTGTCTATTAGTCTTCTTAAACAACAAAAGGTAAACCGATTGTGCAATAATTGTTTAAGCTTCTCCGTTTTTGTTTAGTTTGTTGATGGTTGATGTGTCCGATTATGAACATGTTGTGTTCTTTTATGGTCAAAATATTAAAATGGTCATATTTGTAAGTGTTTGATAGCCAGTCGTGTAACAATGGTACTAGTGTTGTAGTATAAGAAGCACACACCTCTGGCGCTCGCAATGTTGTTTCTCACAATTCAAAACAATTATGCAAGCCGCTAGTAATTTTTCGATCAACACGCCAACCTCCAACGCCAAATTTGACGGGATACGCTACCGTCTACTCTCTGTGGCAGAACTCGCGAACAGCAATGTAAAGCGAGACGAAGTCGTTTTACGATATATTCATCGTGGAGCACTACGTTGTCGGCTGCATCATTTTCACTTCTCATTGGCCCAAGGGCAATATCTTCTTTCTAACCCTGGGCAACAGTTTCTTTTAACCCAAAATTCAGATCAAGCAGAAGTGCTTGAGATACAAATCCCTGTATCAGCCCTGAAGACCGCTTTAGCATCTAATGAGCCAGGAAATAGCGAAGATGGCTTAGTGGAGTTTTTGGATCGCAAGGGACAGCTTTCATTTTGTGAGGGCTCTTACACTAGTCAAGATGACGCCTTGGGCCAACTCATGATTGAAATCGCCAATCAGTTAGCTTTACCTGGAGCCCCTCAGCCTCAGCTAAACAATAAGGCGGCTTTGGCCCATGCGCTACTAGAAACCCAATCAGAGATTTTTGAGAAGATTAATCGTCTCACCAGCGCTAAACTCTCCACCAAAAAAGAACTTTATCGTCGCCTACTACAGGCTCAGGAATATATCCACGAAAATCTTCACACTAACTTAGACCTAGATACCTTGTCACAAGTTGCATGCTTGTCTAAGTTTCACTTTATCCGTCTTTTCAAAGAGGTATTTGAGCAGACTCCTCGCCAATACCTAATTGCTTGTCGTCTCGAAAGAGCGAGCAAGTTATTGCTTAACTCTTCTAAGAGTTTCCATGAGATCTGCCTAGACGTTGGCTTAAAAGACAGTAGCTCATTTGGTCGCTTGTTTAAGAAAAACTTTGGCGCGACGCCTCACATTTATCGACGCATTTACGCGCAAGCGAGCTAGAGCAATGAAGAAAATATTTCTTTTGATAGTGTTGTGCCTGGGATTGCAAAATTCGCAGGCACAAACTTTAAATAGACGTGCCTTTCTGGGGATTCAGCTCTCAACTGTGCCAGATAGTGTTAGCCAAAAGGCCGCTCTCGCCGAGGGCGAGGGAGTTTGGGTGCAAAGAGTATTTCCTAATTCCTCGGCCGCCGCCGCCAATTTGACTCCAGGAGATGTGATAGTTTCGGTCGACAAAAAAGCCGTCGCAGGAGTCGCTAATTTTCTCAGTCTCCTCAAGGCTTATGAAGCGGGTGATGAGGTCAAATTGGGTGTGGTCCGAAATGCTAAAAAGCTCAAGCTTGATTTGCCACTCAGGTCTATGCCAGAGGAACAATATGAATCAGCCAGTTTACAATATGGTTCTGTGCAAGGGCCGACCGGGCTGTTAAGGTCCATTTTAAGTCTTCCTACTGAAGAAAATAAGACTCCTAAACCCGTAATCTATATCATTCAAGGGATAGATTGTGGCTCTATCGATGTTGCTTTCAACCCTAATGGGACTTTTGCTCAGATGATTCGTGCCTTTAATGAGGCTGGTTTTGCTACCTATCGAGTCGAAAAAAGTGGAGTAGGGGATTCTAAAGGAAAAATCTGCCGCGACTGCGACTTCATGGAAGATGCCAATGGTTTTTTGGCAGGCCTAAGAGCCTTGAAGCAAAACCCTGCTATTGATTCCTCAAAGATTTATCTGTTAGGTCTCAGTATGGGAGGCGTCTGGGCACCCTGGATGGCTAGCCAGGAGCCGGTAAAAGGCGTCATTGCCTACGGTACTATTAGTCGACCTTTCAACGAATATCTCCTAGAAAACTTCCGTCGCCAAGCCATCCTGAGAGGGACTGATTTTGCTGAGATTGAAGCAAACATGAAGTCTGATGCTCGGCTATATCACTATATGTTTGAAGAGGGCATGACTCCTAGCCAGACCATGACTCAATACCCAGACTTAGCCCCTCGAATTGATCAAATATCTGCTGATCCAGAGGGAGACGAAGTGGTGCATTTATTTGCCAATCGCTCTTACCAATTCCACCAACAATTGCAACATCTCAATGTTTCAGAGGCTTGGTCCAAAGTAGACGCAAAGGTGTTGGCAGTATGGGGTAGAGGAGATTATGTTTCTAACCAAGCCGATCATACGCTTATAAGGGATATCGTCAACTTTTACCATCCTGGGCAGGGAGAATATGCAGAAATTGACGCCAATCATTGGTTTGAAACTACTCCAGATATGCCCACCGCTTTTGAAGCGAGGCAAAGCAATCAGCCAATGTCGGTTAATCAAGAAGTATTCAACCTATTCATTGATTGGATCAACAAACAAAGCTAGGGAATGCCTAATGTCGAATGTAGAATATCCAATTTCGACATTCTGTCAATCCCTAAATAGCGTTGACCGCTTTTGGTAAAACTGATGATTATTTTT
>CAZHOC010000568.1:0-4577 GCA_964534295.1 uncultured Bacteroidia bacterium
CATCATACTGACTACCGCATCGGCATACAGATCGGTCGCGGCCTCCTCATCAATCCGGTACTTTTGTTTGCCTTTATAGACCAAGCCTTGGTGTGCATCGAAAATAATTTGCGCTGCTCTTTGCCGGTCTAAGCCTCCCTTTTTGATTGCAGCAATCATCGCCTGCTCCTCGTATTTGGCTTTTTTTCTAAACATATAGTCCTTATCCCCAGGCCTTTTGGCAGCTCTAAGAACGAGAATTTAAAAAAAAATTCAAACTGCTGTTCAGATTGGGAAACGAATGGTGTCGAAGCTAATCGAGAACAAACAAGATATTCTCCCTACAGCACCGTTTTTATTTTTGAATTTAGTGAATACCATGTTTCACAATAGCGCCGGACTTATCTCAGACGAAGCTCTGAGCAGTCCGGCCTTTTTTTCGCGAATGAAACACACAATAACTCTCTAAACAATTTTGTATTCGCGCACAGGAAGGGTCGATCACGCGGGTGGTCGCCCTTCTGCTTTTTACCGCTTACCCTGACAAAACCCCCGCTCCCTAAATCCAGAGCCGTTTTTTTGTATCCGCTTTCACTTTATGCAATATTTATTCAAGAAAATTTGATCTGCTTGTTCAGATCTGATTTTAGTCGGGGTCTAAGCACAACAAATAACGATCCCGGCTAGCCTACCAGCAGGGCCTACTCTTTACGACGCTTTATTTTCAACTATGCTTTATTTACCAAATGTTATGCTGCGCAATACAAAACACATTTTAAACGCATGCCTACTCTTCGCTCTTTTTATTTTATTTGCACCTTCGGTGAACGCTCAGACGCTGCCAAGCCCAGTGGGTAATGGCTGGAAAATCACCGGCTATAGTGTAGACAATATCCCGGCACCACCTGCTCTGTACAATGCAGGTGTTCTCAACTTTATCCATGTAGACCTTGAAAATATCTCTGGTCCTAACACAGTCAACCTTGGGGTATGGGTCGACTCAGATCAAGATGGAGTTTGGGCCCCAACAGAATTAATTTATACCAACCCAGCACCTATTGTTGTTCCCACTGGTAACACGGGTTTTACCCAAGGTTTATCAAACATTCCCTTACCAGTTGGTCTGCCGGGAAATACCAATACCCTCATAGCGGTATTTGAGTTTGGAAACCCTTTGGATCCCTACTCTCCTGATGTATACTCTATAGTAGCAGGTAAGCTCGGAAAAAACACGGATCTCATGGCAGTAGTAGAGGATGATCCGAACTTTATCATCCCACAATGTCCAATATCGGATCAAGTCTATAACCAAGATGTCTTAGGTAATAACATACTATGTGTAAAGTCTCCAAGAGACTTATTGATCGATGTGAGTATTATTAATTCCAATGTTCCTCCAAGCACTATTTACTCTTTCGAATTAGTTAGATCAGTATTTTATGTAGCGACACCAGGGGGAGTACCACAAGCACTACCAACAGGATTTACCCTGCCTCAATCGACAGCATTCCCTAATCATTTTCAAGTACCACAGCCTTATAACGAAGACCTAAGGTTTGTTTACTACCCCAATCACACCATGGGTTATCAGGTCTATTATCACCTAGTTGACGATGATGGATTCCTGATTCCAATCTCTAATACAAATGCGAGTATTCAGACTCCAAATGGCCTAGTTGCGGGTTATCAATCATGGAGCTTCAATATGTGTAGCCGAGAGCACATAAATGAAAACTTAACCCCAGAAGTAATCGATTTAATAACATCAGGTGAATTTGTCTATGAGCCAGGCTATGGTGAGATGGACGGAAGAAAAGGATTAGTGGAAGAGGTAAGTCAAGCTCAGATTGACATTTTCCCTAATCCATCTACAGGTACTACCTATCTAGGTTTTGAACTCGAGGAGGCAACCCAAGTTTCTTGGCAGGTTATGAACAGCCATGGGCAAGTCATCTCCCAAAAGAAGGCTAGTAATATCAAATCTGGTAGATATACAGTGGATTTGGGCACTCAAAACCTGCCTAGCGGACTCTATATCTTGAAATATGAACTAGATGGCCAAACGCACCAAGCTCGCTTTGTAAAGCAATAGGCTAAAGACTTTTACCTATGGGCAATAATGGACCTCCTCCATTATTGCCCATTCCTTAATTCCTACTCATGCTTCGCACCTTATCTCCTACCCCAATTTTTCTCTTACTGTTTCTCATTATTGGCTTTGAAGGTCAAGCACAAAGAGATTCTAGCCAGTATCATCAATCCGTAGAGTATATCAAACAAACTTTTGCCCATTTGCGAGCCCTCGAATATGATAGCGCGCTCGCTACAGCAGAGGCAAGCATTGTAGGATTTGAAGCATTTAATGATTGGGAAAGTGTGGTTCAGGCGAAAGTTTTAATCACCAACAATTACTTACTTAGTGGCAAATTCGATCTATTTTTTCCAGCTGCAGATGAGACATTTGAGTTAGCCGTAGAGAAACTGCCCCCAAATAATGTCATGAGAGGCTATGCCTTCAATAATAAAGCAGTTACTTACAATAAAAAGGGGGATTATCAGCTTGCGATCAAACTATTCGAAACGGCCCTGACCGCAGATTCTTTATCGGCTCAAAATCTCGCGACTTTTTATAGTAGCCTGGGACTTGCTTACAGGAGAAAGGGAGACTATGGCGAAGCCGTCCGTTACTATGCCTTTGCGCGCAATCTATTTAAGCAAAATGATGAGGACGCCTCAGACTACGAGCTGCAAAACCAAGCGAAGGCCATCAATAGCCATGCAAAAGCCCTGCGGTTTCAAAAAGAATGGAAGCAGGCCCTCATTGCATTGGCTTCCACGGATAGTATTTATCAGCTGCTAGACATTGAAATAGTATATAAAAAACGCATAGACTGCGCGCACAGCATGGCGTATTGCTATCTAGGCTTGGAAAATTTTGCCGCTGCTCAGGAGCAACTAGACCGATCCATGGCCTTAGAAGCTGGCCGAAAAGTTTACCAAGAAGAGGTAAGGGCAGAAATCCGAGCCGAATTAGCGTTCTCCGAAGGAGATAATAACCATGCCCTACAAGAACTCAGCTCAGCGCTCGATATCAGCCTTAAAAAAGCTAAGCCCCAAGAAACTATCCAGCGCTTGCGTCAAAGGATAGCCGATTTCAACACCCTTTTGGGAGACCACCTAGCTGCGCAAAATCAATTAAATGAAGCGATGCTAGGAATTGCCCCCAAACTAAATCCCAAAGCGGAGGATTTTATTTATCCGAGCCTAGGGATTCCTCTCCTCGCTCAAATGGCGGCCTTGCAAACCCAAATGGCCAATGCCAAATCTGAACCCGCCAGATTAGATTCAGCCCTTAAGCTCTACCAATCTCTTAGCGATTTAGTCCGCTACAATCGCAATAGTTTTCAAGCTGATAATTCGCGCTTGTTTTTGGCCAGCCAGACCCTCCCGATTTATGAAAAAGCCATTGCCCTCTGCTATCAATTATACGCTCAGACAAAAGAAAGGAGCTATTTAGAAGAGGCTTTTTCTTTTTCTGAACTGGGAAAAGCGACGCTATTGCAAGAATCGCTACAATCAGACGCAGCAAGAAACAGTCAGGTGATTCCCGACAGTTTGCGGATCAAGGAAAGAACCCTGCAGCAAGACATTGCTTTTTATAAAGAAAAGCTATTTCTCAATCCTGTTTCAGCAGAAGAAGCTGATTCTGACTCAAGTATACAGGCTCGTTGGCAGCAAACGCTTTTTGACAGAGAAAATGAATATCGGCGGCTAAGTGAACAATTGGAGACAAACTATCCCCTCTACTATCAGGAAAAGTATAGCCTATCTGATTGGAAGCTAGCAGATGTCCAAGCCTACCTCAAGAAGGATCAATTATTGATCGAATACTTTTGGGGGGAAGAGGAGCTATTTGTATTCAAGCTATCAGCTGATGATATACAGATTGATAAAATCTCCTTGAACGATCAGCTAAATCAGAACCTGCAAAGGGTGCAGAGTTTTTTGAGTAAACCCACTGCCCCAGCTGAGACCTACCTACAATATCAAAAGGACGCCTACCAGCTTTATCGCCTATTGATGGGCAATATTGACACTCGATTTGAAGAACTGATCATTATTCCAGACGGTCCCCTTGGGTATCTGGCTTTTGACGCTTTATTGACCGAGGAAGTCAATACAGAAGATCAATTGCGATACCATGAGCTTCCATATTTGCTCAAAAAGCAAAGCCTTTACTATCAATACAGCAGCAGTTTACTTTTGCAAGCAGGACAAGAGCAAAGAGAAGCCAAGTATGCTTATGCTGGCTTTGCGCCTAGTTATCCGGCTTCGCCGAACGATCAACGCGGGACCCAGATGGTCCTAAATCAGGCATTGCCGCAACTTGCCTTTACCAAGGAGGAAGTACTCAATACCCATGAAATTTGGGGAGGCACCACTTACTTAGACGAGGCAGCTACCAAAGAGATCTTTATCCAAGAAGCCGCTAATTATAAGCTCTTACACTTGGCAATGCACGGATTGCTATCGGGAGAGAATACAGAATTTGCGGCCCTGGCTTTTCATCCTAGCTCGGATAGTGCGGGTGAGTTTTT
>CAZHOC010000569.1:0-4566 GCA_964534295.1 uncultured Bacteroidia bacterium
AGTAGGGGTTTGCCTCCAGCTCTATGGCTCGTTCGAGCCAAGGTAATGCGCGCAGATGCTGCGCTTGCTCCAAAGCTTCAATGGCTGCCACCCGAGCCGCATAAGGCTCATCAGCCACCACCGGATAGCGATATAAGACCGAATCGCGAAAGTCCGAAGCTTGACAGCCGTTGAGGCGCATGCAAGTGTACAAAAAGCGATAATCGGTAGGCCGCATCAAATCCCTTTCCAAAGGCGCTTGAAACTGCTCTTTGAGCTGCGCACAGGAGGGAATCACCTTTTGCAGGGCTTCGGCCAAGCGTAAACGGTAAACCCCAGCTTGGGGAATTTGCTCAGGAGACCAGGTCTCAAGATTGAGCCAGAGGTTTTCGAGAAAGCAAAAATTGAGGATCCAGTCTTCTTGCCTTCCTTGGCCAGCCTCTATCGTTCGCAGCAGGCGTTCACTATACTGCTCCATGAAGTAGCTGGGCATGACCTCCGGTCGAACGCTCAAACAACGTCTAAGACTGGAGAAAAAGCTATTTGCGAGCGAATCCTGATAGAGGATCACGCACTGTCCCTGCATTTTGAGCCAATATTCACGCTCTTCTGGATAATTACGCTCAAAGAAGCGGTAAATATCCAGCAGGGTGCGCATGTGCCTCATCTGCAGGCTGTCATCATTGCTTTGTATACGCTCTAGTCCGAAAGAGGCTGGACTTAGAGAGGCAAAGGTCTGTTGGTTGGATTGTAGGAGCTTTTGGCTCGCCTCTAATGCAAAGACTAGCTCATTGTTTTGCAGTGCCTGCTCAATCTCCAGGGGACTTTGCCCAAAGCTTTGAGGCGCATAGCAAAAAAACAGGACCGGAAAAACGAGCAATGCAAGTGGACGAACAAATACAGACAACTTAGATCTATTAATCTACCACGCGGCGGATAAACCAGCGGTCATTGAGCGCTACTCCTAAGGTAAAGCGAGCGTACAATTCTTCAACGGGTTGATTAAGCGCTAAATTGCCTCGGCGACCGAGCGCAAAGCTTAAATTCACCCGAGAAGTGGCCCGCCCTTGATTAAGACGAGAGTTACCTTTGCGAGAAGAAGGTAGGCCAAAGCCAAAGGTTACCCCATAATCATTGATCGGAGCATCACCAAAACTGGTAAGGTAGGACTGTTTATAGTAGCCACCTAAGCGATAGCTAATCCGCTCGATATAGCGGAAAGAATCAAATTGAGGGATTATCTCACCGCCTACAGAGATGCGCGTTTCACGCCCAAAAGAACCGATGCTAGTGTACTGCTCAAAAGCATTCCAATCTTGCATGGTAAAATCAGCTGCTAGCGACCAATAGCCAGGTCTATGTAAGGCCAAACCCACCCCATACTTAAAGGGCAGCTGGATGTCTCTCACGTCAAAGGTGCGAGATACAATGGTATCCTCGATTACGGTATTGGTAAAAGTGGTTACCTGATCTTCTTGAAGGCCGAAGTTATAATCAAAGGTACCTCCGACCCGCCAAAGAATATTTTTGTCGCGATTGAGGGTGTCTTGATAGATAAAACCTGCTTGTACATTGGTACCTCTTAGGTAACGGTCCTCTGCAGCTGCTACAATCTGAAAAGGGGTAGTGGATACTGAATCAGCCTGACGAATCGTCGCTAGCCATTCTTGACGGATACCGCCAAAGATATATTGCCCCGTTATCCCCAATCGCAAGCGATTGTCGAATAAGCGTCCGGCGAAGCCGAGAAAAACCTGATTGGTACCGCCTTCTCCGGCATATTGACTATTCTGAACATAGGTAGAATCGTCAATGATAATCTGCTGAAAATCTCGAATCTCATAGCCTACCGCACTGTAAGGCGAAAAGCCCATCGAAAAGACCATCCCATTATTAGAAGGGAAAGCAAAGGATAGATTTTGGAAACCAGCCGTTACTTGGTCTTCTGTAGAGCTAGCAGAGTTGAAGCGTGAATATTGACCAAAGGCAGACACATCCATCGTAGTGAAAATGATATCTCCCATAGCCGCCGGATTGGTCCGGTTGATAGAGAAGTAATTGTCGGCAGCGATGCCAACCCCTCCCATACCTGTATGACGAGCTGAAGCATTTTGGAAAATCTCTCCAATGGCATATCTAGAGTAAGGACTCAGCGTCAACTGCTGTGCATTAAGGGATGTCAACAACAATAGCTGTAAAAGTCCCAGCGAAAAAATAGTTCTGATCATACAGTCAAAATGTGATAAATGCCTCGCAGGTTGAGATTTGCGTCTGCAAAGTTGAGGTTTTTCAGGTGATTTTCAAAGAATGGACGATCTCCACCTGTTAAGATTATCTTAATGTTTGGTCCATATTTGGCGCGATAGCGCTCGATCATCCCTTCGACCTCAGCCAAAATCCCCTGCAAGACTCCAGATCGGATAGCATTTTGGGTACTATCACCTACCAGCGGAGGTTCTGGATCAAAATCAATCAGGGGAAGCCGTGCTGTAAACTCGTGCAAAGCTCGAAAGCTCATTTGGATGCCAGGGGCAATGCCTCCGCCCTGATAAACGCCATCTTCGTCTGCGACATCATAGGTCAAGGCGGTTCCCGCATCAATCACCAACACAGGTCCACGACCAAAATGGGCCAAGGCACCAATAACCGCTACGATACGGTCCGTACCGAGGGTTTTGGGCGTAGCATAGGCGCTTTTAATGGGAAGCTTCATCTGGCTATGGACAAAGATAATCTCAGCAGGATGCGTGAAATGCGCCCAACCGGGCAAATTTGCCAACTCAATCGGTCGAGCCACGCTCATCCATCCTACTTTCAGACGTTGCCCGGAGGGAATACGCTGTAAAAGCTTGGGCCAAATGTCTTGCAGCTGTTGGGTTTCTGCCCGTTCTACCCATTGCAGATTCCCTTCGGCAAAATAGCCAATCTGGGTGCGGGTATTTCCCATATCAACAGCAAGGATGGCAGGACTCATAATAAAAAGCGGACTTCTTTAAAGTCATAATAACGAAGCTTTTCGTCCCGTTGTACCGCTAGCTTGCCTTGGGGATTGACGCCGACAATCATGCCTTCAAAGGCTCCCTCTTCATCCGCTAGGTGGATTTCTTCTTGATAGCCGTAGAGATTGTCGTAATAATCACGGTCGATTTGGGCCTGTTGGCCATTTTTGAGCTGTAGATATCGGGCTTCTAAACTTTCTAGCAAGCGTTGCAAAACGTCTTCTCGATTGAGCGAGACATCGCTATGTCGACGCATGGAAGTAGCGGTATTTTCGAGCTCAGGCGCAAAGTTTTGCTGATTGACATTGAGACCAACCCCAATTACGCAGGCCTTGAGAGTTGAACCTTCCAACTGATTTTCGATCAGGATACCTGCTGCTTTCTTTTTGTCGATAAGCAGGTCATTGGGCCACTTGATCTGAACGTTCGCCGCAGGCAAAAAAAACTTAATCGCATCCTGTACGCCTAAACAGATCGCCTTACTCAGCACAAACAGCTTACTCAACTCCAAAAATCGAGGATAATAGATCAAACTCAATAGTAAATTGGTCTCGGGAGGAGTCGCCCAAGTATTGCCTTTTTGTCCTCGCCCCATGCTCTGAAACTCCGCCGTAATCAAGGTCCCTTCCAAAGGATTTTCGCCTAACAAATTGAGTGCGTAGGTGTTAGTAGAAGTCGTGTCCTGCAACCTTATCCAGTGATGACCAGTAAAAAGAGTCTTAAGCATGAGGTTTTTATTTCCCGAAAAACAAGTAAATTTAAACTCAAACTACTTAGATTAAAGTATCAGGAGAAAGATTTCTTGAATTCGATCCGCAATTTGGCCTTCTGCCTGATACTCAAAATTTGAATATGGCTCTATAGCCGAACCCATAAATAGACTGCATGACAAAAGTTTTTCTTGACGCCAAAGCGCTTTCAGACCTCGCCATCGAGGGACTCCTAGAAAAGAAGGGAAAGAACATTGTAAGATTAGATTTGCGTGATACGGAGGGTGCTGTGACCGATTTTTTTGTCATTTGCACCGGTACTTCAGACCGCCATGTAGAGGCCTTGTCTGAGTCCGTAGTCAAAATCATCAAAGAGAAAGCAGACGAAAGACCGCTCAGCATCGAAGGAAAAGAAACAGGTGAATGGGTTCTGACCGACTACTTCAATGTGGTCGTGCACATCTTCCAAGAAGAAAAAAGAAACTTTTACCGCCTCGAAGACCTTTGGGGTGATAGTGAGCGCGAAGAGATCGCCGAGTCTTTCGCGGCCTAGTTAGACGATAAGATATTTGTATAAAGCTGTGTCCTCATTTATTGGGGGGCACAGTATTTTTTTTGCCGCTGCGCGGAACGCTTAACTCTAGCACGCGACAAGGCAGTGCCTTGTCGCAAAACCACCGCCGATTTCATTTCGAGCGAGCAAAGCGACGAGAAATCTCCTTGGCTCCCAATTTTCAATTGCCAAAAATCTAGCGGCGTAAAATTTTACGCCGCTACGGACCGTATCAATCGATACCATGATTTTACCCTGCCAGTTTGCCAATCATCTCCAGTATGCTGGGCCAGCCCTCATCCGAATGCTGTTGCGCCTCCTCGCT
>CAZHOC010000570.1:0-4564 GCA_964534295.1 uncultured Bacteroidia bacterium
ACAACTCAACAACTCAACAACTCAACAACTCAACAACTCAACAACTCAACAACTCGAATAAGCGTTCTGCGCAGCAGTAAACCCCTAAAAGACCTCTCAAAAGCCTTATTCTCCCCCTTTATCCCAAACTCTGGCTATTATTATCCGACCATATTCCAGTATTCTTTTGCCCCCGCTTTTACCGCAAGCATTCGTTCTGTACCTTTGCCGAAAATTGGCTGGAGCTTGAACTCATCCTTACCTATCAAAATAGCGATTTTAGCTTCTGGAGGTGCTTCTAATGCATTGAAATTGCAGGAGTACTTTCAGGCAAATTCGGAGATTGAAGTAGGCTTACTGCTATCAAATAATCCTCAATCAGGGGTTTTTGCGCAAGGGCCCAAGTTCAAAGTTCCTGTCATCTACCTTCCCCCCAAGGCTTATAAAGATGGTGCTTACCTCAACCAATTGTTGACTGCACACGGTATCGATCTCGTAGTATTGGCCGGATATCTCAAGCATATTCCTGATGCGATGGTAAAGCAATACCCTGATCGCATTCTCAATATCCATCCTTCTCTCTTGCCACGCCATGGCGGCAAAGGGATGTATGGCATGAATGTGCATCATGCAGTCATTGATGCAGGAGACGCCCATTCGGGGATTACGATCCACCTGGTCAACGAGCATTATGATGAAGGTAAGGTGATCTTCCAGAAAAAGCTCGCCGTGGCGCCGCATTGGTCTGCTGGCCAACTCCAGCAAGAAGTACTCAGATTAGAACATAAACACTACCCTGAAGTAGTCGCTCAATATTGTCAACAAATCGCCAACTCTGAATCTTAGGTCCTATGGCAGACAAGATTAAAATCAAATCCGCTCTTATTTCTGTTTATCATAAAAATGGTTTAGACGCCGTTGTCGAACGCTTAATCGAGCATGATGCTACCATTTACTCCACTGGTGGTACCGCTGAATATATGCGTTCGCTAGGGGCGACTGTAGCAGATGTCTCGGACCTTACTGGTTATCCCTCTATCCTGGGTGGCCGTGTCAAAACCCTTCACCCTAAAGTACATGGTGGGATCTTGGCTAGAAGAGAAGAGGCAGGTGATCAAGCAGAGCTAAGCAAATTTGAGATCCCAGAGATTGATTTGGTGATAGTGGATCTGTATCCTTTTGAGGAAACAGTGGCGAGCGGAGCTGCTGAGGCAGACGTGATTGAAAAAATAGACATTGGCGGTATTGCTCTCATCAGAGCAGCTGCTAAGAACTTTAAATATGTATGCTGTGTGCCTTCTGCAGAGTATTATGCAGAGCTCGCCAATATGTTGGGGGAAAATGAAGGGGCCTTGAGCCTCGCTCAACGCCGCTACTTTGCTGGCGCTGCCTTTGATGTTTCTTCTCACTACGATACACATATCCACGCATATTTAGCACCAGATTCGGATAGTCTGAAAGTCTCTATGCGCAATCCTCAGACGCTTCGCTATGGGGAGAACCCTCACCAAGAGGCGCGTTTTTACGGGAAACTGGAGGATGAACTGGTACAAATCCACGGCAAGGCGCTTTCTTACAATAATCTTGTAGACATCGAGGGAGCCTTGCAACTGGTCGATGAGTTTACTGATCAGCCTTTCTTTGCGGTAATAAAGCATACCAACCCTTGTGGTGCCGCCACAGGCGCTAATATGCTGGAAGCATGGCAAAGAGCACTGGCAGGAGATCCGGTATCGGCTTTTGGCGGTATTTTGGCTTGCAATGGTACCATAGAGGCAGATGTGGCAGAAGACATGAGCAAGCTCTTTTTTGAGGTGCTTATTGCCAAAGACTTTACACCTGAGGCCCTAGAAATCCTTCAGAAAAAGAAGAAGAGTATTCTCCTCAAGCGTATAGCCAATCACCAACCTAATCATATCGTCAAGACGGTAGTAAATGGGTATTTGGTTCAGGATAAGGATCAAAAAAAGATAGACGAATCTCATTTTGAAATTAAGTCCTCTCGCCAACCTACGAGTCAGGAAGCCCAGGATATAATCTTTGGCGATACAGTTTGTAAACACCTTAAATCAAACGCCATTGCCATCGTCAAAAATGGTCAATTGATTGGTAGTGGGATGGGCCAAACTTCCCGAATTGATGCGATGAAACATGCGATTTTGAAAGCTGAAGAAAAAGGCTTTGACTTGCAAAATTCAGTGCTTGCTTCGGATGCATTTTTTCCTTTCGCTGACTCCGTCGAACTCGCTCACTCTAAGGGAATTAGCACAGTCGTAGAGCCGGGCGGATCAATTCGTGACGAGGAAACGATTAATTTTTGTGAAACTCACGATATGTGCTTAATTTTCACTGGCATCAGGCACTTTAAGCATTAAAATTTCGAGCATATCGAAATGTGTAACTAGAGAGGGGCCGGAAATAGTATATTACCAAGAATGGGTTTATTTGATTTTTTCACCACAGATATAGCAATCGACCTTGGAACTGCCAACACACTGATCATGTACAATGATGATGTGGTAGTTGACCAGCCTTCCATTGTCGCAGTAGATAGAATGACGGGCAAGGTTATCGCCATTGGCACCGAAGCCCAGCAAATGCACGAAAAAACGCACGATAATTATCGCACAGTTAGACCTCTACGTGATGGTGTAATTGCCGACTTTACCGTTGCTGAACATATGATCCGCGGGATGATCAAAATGATCACCAATAAGCGTCGCTTTTTCTCTACCAGTTATCGCATGGTAATCTGTATTCCAAGCGGGATTACGGAAGTAGAGAAGCGTGCGGTAAAAGATTCCGCTGAGCAAGCAGGTGCAAAGGAGGTTTACTTGATCGCTGAACCGATGGCTGCGGCTATCGGAATCGGCCTCAATGTAAAAGAGCCTACCGGTCATATGATCGTTGACATTGGTGGTGGTACCACTGAGATCGCGGTAATCGCCCTCTCAGGTATCGTTACAGACCAGAGTATCCGCATCGCAGGAGACGAATTCAACGACGATATTCTCGATTATATGCGTAAGCAACACAATATGCTCATTGGTGAGCGTAGTGCTGAACGTATTAAGATCGAAGTAGGAGCTGCGCTACCAGAACTTGACAATCCACCAGAAAATCTAGAGATACGTGGTAAGGACCTGATGACAGGGATTCCTAAGACCATCTCGGTTTCTTATCGTGAAGTGGCACACGCACTCAATAAATCTATCACCAAGATTGAAGATGCGATTCTTAAAGCGCTGGAGAATACTCCTCCAGAACTTTCCGCCGATATCTACGAAAGAGGTATTCATCTTACCGGTGGTGGTGCTTCTCTAAGAGGCTTGGACATTCGCTTAGCCGAAAAGACTAAGCTGCCGATCCACGTTGCCGAAGATCCACTCAAGGCGGTCGTACGTGGTACAGGTATCTCTCTCAAGACACTTGACGAGTTTAAGTATCTTATGAGCTAAGCTCTTTAATTGAGCTCGCATCGTTGAATTGTTGCTTGATTGATCTGCTTGGATCCACCAGACCCGATTAAGGCTTGGAGATCGATTCAGTAGTTCAAGTATTGACCAATTCAGAAACTCAAACATTCAACAATTCTGTAATCCATGTTTCGGCTGTTTACGCTTTTATCGTCTTACCGAAACCTGCTGGTTTTTCTGTTATTGGAAGGACTGGCCCTGATGTTTATTGTTCGCAATAACGATTACCAACGGCACCAGGTAGGAGATACAGCTTTGGAGCTGAGTGGGCGGATCAATGAATCTACCTCCAAGATTTGGGGCTTTTTCAATCTGCAAACGCAGAACGATACCCTAATTCAGAAAAATATTGCCCTAAGTCAAGAGCTACAAAGCCTACGCTTAAAGCTAGATCGCTACGAAGGGATGTTGGCCAAGGACTCGATTAGCTATTTCTTAGCTGATACCGCCGGCCTTAATGAGAAGTTTCAGTATTTCCCAGCTAGGGTGATTCGCAATTCTACCAATCTTAACTACAACTATATCACCTTGGACAAAGGAAGTGATAATGGGGTAGAAGAAGGCATGGGAGTAGTTTCGCCTCAAGGTATCGTAGGCAATGTGATCAAAACTCGTCCTCGTTATAGCTTGGTGATTAGTGCGTTAAATGTGAGTTCTCGCTTTCTCGTCAAGGTCGTAAGACCCAATGAAGCGGCCTCTAGTGGACATGTTGGCATCTATGAGTGGGAAGGTGGCGATCCTTTTCAGGCTAATTTGACCTATATCCCCGAGACGGTAGAAATTTTTGAAGGGGATTGGGTGCTGTCTTCTGGATACCGCTCTGTTTTTCCAGCCGGATATATGGTTGGGAAAATCGTGTCGATAGACAAAGCCAAGGATGGCTACCACGATGCGAAAATCGCATTAGCAACTGACTTTCATGCCCTCGGAAATGTTTATCTTGTTGCCTCTGAAAATAAAGCAGAACTGGATAGTATAGAACTATCAGTGCCTCGTTAAAGATGAATCAGATTATTCGCTACATATTAGCCTTTTTGGTGTATTTGGTGCTGCAAGTAGGTTTATTTAACCACTTGGGGATACTGGATGTGGCGATGCCTTTCGTCTTT
>CAZHOC010000571.1:0-4556 GCA_964534295.1 uncultured Bacteroidia bacterium
ATCATCTTGAAAAACTCTCAAGAGTTTGTACAGGAGAAGTATAACACTGCTGCTAACCCAATCAACTTTGTATTCCACGGTGGATCTGGTTCTAGCCGTGAGGAAATCCGCGAAGCTATCGAGTACGGTGCGATTAAAATGAACATCGATACTGATACTCAGTGGGCTTTCTGGAATGGGGTACGTGAGTACGAAGCCAAAAACCACGACTATCTACAAGGACAGATCGGTAACCCAGACGGAGACGATGTGCCTAACAAGAAGTTTTACGATCCTCGTAAGTGGTTGCGTGAAGGTGAAAAGTCTTACACTAAGCGCTTAATCCAAGCTTTTGAAGATCTAAATGCTATCGGCGTACAAAAGCTGTAGTATTAATAAAATAATACCTATAAAGGCTGCTCAGTTTTGAGCAGCCTTTTTTGCTTTAGTCTTGCGTTGAAAGCTACATTTTGGCTTACTTTATTTTACTTTGGCGGATAAATCGGGACATATTGACCTAAACAAGGAAGCTTTCAAAAAGCTTTTTCACGAGCATTATCGCTTTTTATTTGCGATTGCAATCAAGATGGGGGCAGATAGAGAGCTGGCCAAGGATGTAATCCAAAGTCTTTTCCTTAGCATTTGGGAAAAACGCACTCGCCTGCAAGAGGTAGAACACTGGCGTGCTTACCTAAAAAAAGCCCTTGAGCGCGATCTCATTCGAATTTTCACCAAAAATCAGCAAAGGCAAGCGATTGGTGAGGTCCCACAGAAAGAGATTAGCAGTCCCTCCTATGAATCATTACTCATTCAGCAGGAACACGGTAAGGAAACCGTCAATGATTTGCAGAAAGCCCTAAATCAATTACCCGAGCAAGAAAAACAAGTGCTTCAAATGCGCTTTCAACAGGGCTTGAGTTATGACGAAATCGCCACCAATACGGGTAAGAGCAAGCAAACTGTCTACAATCAAATCCACAGCGCCATCAAAAGATTGAAGGACGTTTTGCTCTGTTTGGTGCTCGTACAGAATCTTTTTTGATTTTTTTTCAAAAAAAAATCACCCTCCAATAGTAAAAACTCATTTCAGCCTCCTCTCCCCTTCAGAGCGTGGCGAAATCCCCACGATATCTCATTATGGATCACACATTTCAAACGGCAGAATCTTTGGCTGCTTCAGAAAAATTTCAACGCCATTGTCTTCAACCTAGTGCAGAGTCGGAGCAATATTGGGAGGAATGGCTCTCTCAAAATCCTGAAAAGCAGAGCCTGTTTCAGGAGGCAACACAGCTTGTAGCCAAGCTTTCTCTGCTTCCCGATGAAGCAGAAATCGCAGACGAATGGTCTAAGTTGGAGAAAGCCATAGAGCAGCCTGTCGCCAAGGTTCAAGCGTTACGGCCTCGCCGAACGCTCAATTGGGCCAAATGGGCCGTTGCCGCTTCGATCACATGCTTATTGGGGATAGGCCTTTGGCAATGGCAGTTTAGCGGACCGGACTTGGTAAGGTTTAGCACCCAATACGGTCAGACCCAAGAAATTAGCCTTCAGGATGGCACCATCGTTACGGTAAATGGCAACTCTAATATCCGCTATGCTTCCGATTGGGACGAAAAAGAAGAACGTGAAATTTGGCTAGAGGGAGAGGCCTTTTTCCATGTTACTAAGCAAAACGGAAAAGCCTTTATCGTCCATACCACTGAAGGCGATATTCAAGTACTGGGTACTCAATTTAACGTTGCCCGAAGGGAATCCCACTTCTCAGTAACCCTGATGGAAGGAAAAGTCGCCCTAAAAAGAGCTCAACAGGCACCCATCGCGATGAAACGCGGAGAGCAGGTGTTTTTAGCAGGAGATCACTTAGAGAGAAGATTGGTTGATGTTGAAACCGTAGCCGCTTGGCGCTTTGATAAAATGATCTTTCGCAATACCCCTATCTCGACCATTATCGAGCAATTGGAAAATGATTTTGGCTGGAAAGTAGAGGTAAAAGATCCCTCCATCTTAAGACGTAAAGTAAAGGCTGAAATCCCCCGCAATAATCCAGAGCTACTCCTGGAAGCCCTTTCAGCGATTTATGAGCTAAAAGTTACTGCCCTAGGTGAGAAAGAATTTTTAATCGAGTAATCCATGCGACAGACTACTACTCTACTCTACTACTTTTCTCGGATTACACTGCTTGGGCTTATCTTCTTAGGCTTCTGTTTTAGCGGTGTAGCGAAAAAGCATTCCCTACAAGAGAGCTCGGTAATTAGCTTGGCTCAGGCCGTAGATGAAATTGCCAAAAAATATGTGGTAAGTATTATTTATGATGTTGACCAATTGGCTCGAGTTGATATAGGCAATTGGGCCCTCAAACAAGGAGGGGCAGAAGCTAATTTGAAGAATGTCCTCAAAAACACAGGCTTCTCTTACCAAAAGCTCAACGAGAAGACTTTTGCAATCAAAAAGACTAGCGTTCGCAAGGCGAATCCCACCCAAAACGCATCGCCATCTACCCAACCCAAAGCCGCTAAAGTCAGTGGCTTAGTGATCGATGCCGAGACCAAAGAAGGCATTTATGGGGTCAGTATTAAGTTAAAAGACCAAAACATCGGTGCACTTAGCCAAGAGGATGGAAGTTTCGAAATAGAAGCAGAGATCGGTCAGACACTCATTTTTAGCTTTTTTGGTTACCTAGATCAAGAATTGCCTATCATTCGGACCCAACTTGGCACAATAGCCATGGCACCAGACACCCGCCAATTGGAGGAGGTTGTATTGATAGGTTATGGGAGTCAAAAGAAAAGCGATCTCACGGGGGCTTTGTCCTCGATTACGGAGGAGGAACTAAAATCATTGCCCAATACCGGTTTGGATCAAGCCATACAAGGGCGCGCTGCCGGAGTATATGTTACGCAAAACTCTGGGGCACCTGGTGGTGGAGTCTCCATTCGGATTAGAGGGATTGGTTCTACGCTTTCTGCTGAGCCCCTCTACGTGATTGATGGAATTCCTGTTGTAAATGATAATCAAGGAACCTCTACCAATTTCTCAGAACTTGACGGCGGAGGCCAAAGTCCGAATGCCCTCAATACGATTAACCCTTCTGATATAGAATCAATCGAGGTGCTAAAAGATGCTTCGGCTACAGCGATCTATGGCGCAAGGGCTGCCAACGGGGTAGTATTGATCACCACCAAAAGAGGCAAAGAGGGTACTTCGAGCATTTCCTTTGAAAGTTATTTTGGGGTACAACAGATAGCCAAGAAGCTGCCGGTAATGAATCTCCAGCAATATGCGGAGTATTACAATGATATCAGTTTTGAGGAGATAGAAGAATTCGAGCGCCCTGAGCTCTTGGGAGAAGGTACCGACTGGCAAGACGCGGTGTTCCGCAACGCGAGAATGCAAAACTACCAACTCACGCTCAGCGGAGGCAACAAACAAACTCGATATGCTATGTCGGGGAGCTATCATCAAAAAGAAGGAATAGTGGTCGGTTCACGCTTCGAACGCTTCTCCAGTAAAATCAACCTTGACCACTCTCTTTCAGACAAAGTACGAATCGGCAACAGCCTTCTGGTTAGTAGAACCAGCGAAAACATCACCTTTAATGACAATAGTAGCGGAGTAGTTTATACGGCACTCCTTATGGTCCCCAACGCACCGGTACGAAATGCCGATGGCAGTTTCGCCGGTCCACAAGAAGAAATCACACTCAATTTTGATAATCCTGTCGCAAGGGCGCTAGATACCAAAGACGTCAATGAAAAGACAAGAGTCCTCTTCAACCTATACTTTGAAGCAGATTTGTTGCCTTGGATGAGGTATCGGACTGAGTTTGGTAGTGATATCCTATACAGCAACCATTCTACTTTTTTCCCTTCCTTTGAAAGAGGCAATTTTTTTGGCAAATCGGGGATTAGAGAAAACGCCCAGAATAGCTTCTTTTGGATCAACAAGCACCTGCTCAGCTTTGATCACACTTTTGCAGACAAACATACGCTAAATGCGCTGCTTGGTTTTGAGGCTCAAGCCGGCAGGTATGAGTATTTATTCGCCTCAAGAGACAATCTTCCCACTAATGATTTGCAGTCTATCAATCTGGGGGATATTGGCCAACAGCAAACTAATGGAGGGGCTGGACACTGGGCCTTGCTCTCATATTTTAGCCGCCTCAACTATAATTTCGACGACCGCATCTTGCTTACCGGAACAGTTCGTGTTGACGGCTCATCTCGCTTTTCTCCTAATAATCGATATGGAATATTTCCCTCTGGAGCAATCGCTTGGCGGATTTCCAATGAAAAGTTTCTCGAAAATGTTAAGCAAATCAGTAATCTGAAAGTTCGCTTTGGAATTGGTGAAGTGGGAAATCAGGAGATAGGCTTATACTCCTATTTGGCCAACTTAAGAGCACAAAGTGCAGTTTTTGGCAATCGCCTGACTACCTCTTTTGTACCAGATAATATCGCCAATCCAGACGTAAGATGGGAGTCTTCATTCCAAACGGACATTGGTCTGGATATCGCCTTGTTTAATAATCGCATCGAGTTTGTTGCAGATTACTACATCAAGCAGGCGGACGGTATGTTAAT
>CAZHOC010000572.1:0-4554 GCA_964534295.1 uncultured Bacteroidia bacterium
GGGTGGCTACTGCTGGAGATGGTCTTTGGTACTACACCCAAGAAGAGGATCTATGGCAGCAGATCGAAGGTTTGCCTGATGATTATTTGTACACCCTCATCAACGGACCTGAACTGCAGATGTGGGCCGGTACCGATAGGGGAGTGGTAGTGGTAGATCCTGTGAGTCATGAATTAGTGGATATTCCTAGTTTGAACGAAGCCTTTAAGGACGAGATTATTCAAGCACTCCTGCCTTTACCCAATGGTGATATCTGCATCGGCACCTATGATGGTGGTCTGGCTCGCTACGATCAAGCGTTCCACAAAGTGGTAAAACTAGACTTGACTGACTTTGGCCCGATCAAAAATCTAGAAGCTAGTGAAAATGGTATATGGATTGGCACCGAACGCAAGGGCCTCTATTGGCTGGATTTTAATTGGCAGCTTCAACAATTAACCACTGCGGCTAGGCTCCGTATTTTGGATATTCTCTACGATCGGGAAGGCAATCTTTGGACTTTGGATCAGCAACATGGCCTTAGAATTGCCCCTGCTGCCTTCTCTTTTCTGCCTCTAGAGTCTGGAGTACAAGCCATATATGCAGGTAAAAAGGACGTTTGGTATGCGACTGAGCAAGGGGTGGCCCGTTACAACTTGGAGACATACGAACAAATGACGCTTGATCTGCTGCTCAAAGGGAGAGTGCTGAGTCTGTTTCAGGATAGCAAGGATTATCTTTGGATAGGAACCCAAGGAGACGGTGTTTGGCACGTCAGTCCAGACATGCAGGATTGGCAACATATCACTGAGGCAGATGGCCTGATTAGCAATCATATTCTCTCTATATCTGAAGGGGCGGGCTCTCTCTGGTTTGCCACTTTTGGCGGCGTGGCTAGTTGTAAAGTCAGCAATGATGTGGATCCTAAGGCTTTTCGTTTGTTTAATAAGGCTGATGGCCTAGGCGTCAATTATATCTACCAAGCTTTTATCGATAGCAAAGAGCGACTTTGGTTTGCCACTGATGGGAAAGGCGTTCGCCTACGGCAAAAACAACAATTTCAAGCGATCAAAGGCTCTGACCGCAAAACCATACTGGGGATAGCCGAAGACAACGAGGCCAACCTTTGGTTTCATGCTCAGGATGAAGGCATCTGGAAGCTTGAAGGCGACTCTATTACTGCCTTTGATTTGCCGCTTTCCTTGCAAAATCAATCATTTAGCACCCTCAATACCGATGAGTTTGGTCGTTTGCTGATAGGAGGCGAAAATGGATTAAGCATTTATGACCCTCGTTCCCGGAATTTGTGGAGGCTAGATCAGCGGCATGATTTTCCTCCTTTGGGAGCCTTTCTCAACCTTATGTCTATCTGTCCCAGTGGCAAAGTCTGGATTGGGACCGAAGAAGGGCTGATTCGTTATGATCCTAAATTGCTACCAACCAACCAGCCGATTAAAGCGCAGATAAAAAGTATTGCGGTCTTATTGGAAGAGGTCGAAGTGGAGGAAGGAATCATGTTCGGGGCTGAAGAAAACCATTTGTCTTTTCACTATGCCGCACCTTGGTTTCAAAATCAAGATATGATTGGTTTTGAACACCGTCTACTTGGCCTTGATCTCGATTGGATACAGTCCCGAAATCGTGAGGTGATTTATCCGAGATTAGCCCCCGGAAAATATACCTTTGAATTGAGAGCGAGTAATCAGGCGAGTTTAGAGCAAGCCCCGATCAGCCGCTTTTCTTTCCAAGTCAAAAGGCCTTTGTGGCAAAGTTGGTGGTTTGGGATATTGATTGGCCTGGGGCTGATTGGAGGCACCTTGGCTTGGATCCGTTTGCGTGAAAACCGGCTGCGCCGAACGGAAGGACTAGAAAGAGCCTATCTCTCGGCCCAGTTTGAAACGCTCAAAAGCCAAATCAATCCGCATTTTTTGTTCAATAGCTTTAATACGCTAGCGGCCATAATCGAAGAGCAACCTAAAGAGGCAGTAGCTTATGTGGAACACCTTTCGGATCTTTTTCGCAATATCCTGGAGTATCGCAAGCAAACGATGATTAGTATAGGGGAGGAGCTCGATCTGTTAGATAAGTTTTATTATCTCCAGAGCCATCGCTACCACGAAAACTTTGTGCTGCATGTCCATGTAGACGAAAAAACAAGGGCTATGGGGATCCCGCCGATGAGTCTACAATTGCTAGTCGAAAACGCGCTTAAACATAATGTCGTCAGCAAACGCCAACCGCTTGCGGTTTATATCGAAACTACTAGACCCGGTTATCTGAGCGTACGCAATAGTCTACAGCTCAGAAGAGACCACCGGCCTTCTACTAAGATAGGTCAACAAAATATCAGACAGCGCTACCAACTACTCGGCAAAGAAAGTGTTGAGATCGAAATTACCGATCAATTTTACTGTGTGCATCTACCCCTTTTGACAAGTCCAGAACAATGAAAGTACTCGTAATCGAAGATGAAATGCTCGCCAGTCAGCGCCTCGTACGCATGATTAAAGCATTAGAACCCAATGTGGAAATCCTCGCTACGCTCGAGAGCGTAGAAGAAACCCTTGAATGGTGGGAGGCCAATGATGCGCCAGACCTCATGTTTATGGATATCCACCTTGCTGATGGCTCTGCTTTTGAGATCCTGCGTCAACTGGAGGTAGAGAATCCCATCATCTTTACGACCGCCTATGATGCCTATGCGATTGAGGCTTTTAAACACAATAGCATCGATTATATCCTCAAACCAGTCAAAAAAGAGGAGCTTGCCGCGGCTTTAGCAAAGTATTATCGTTCTCGTCCCAAGGCCGAAGCAGTGGGTACTCCTTTTGACTATCAAGAGTTGGCCAAGGCAATGCAAAAAAACAATCAGCCAAAGCGGCTTTTGATTCGTTTTGGTCAACAACTCAAAGCGGTAAACTTTGAGGAAGTCGCCTACTTCTACATCGAAGAACGCGTTTGTTTTTTAATGACTCATAAAGGCAAGCGCTACCCAATCGATCAGACCCTTGATCAGTTAGATGCTTTACTTGATCCCGAGAAGTTTTTTAGAATCAATCGCCAATTGATCGCGAATCTAGAGGCGATTGATCAAATGCACACGATGTCAAAAAGCCGCGTTAAGATTAGCCTAAAGCCAGCCGCTCCGGTTGATGCCTTAGTCAGCTCTGAGCGCTCTGCTCTTTTCAAGAAGTGGCTAAAAGGGGAATTGAATTAGGGTTTTCCGCTTCAGGGAAACTTTTTCCGGTTCAGACAGACTTTTTCCGGTTTCGCTAGTTAATTATTCGTTGCCTAAAACTATTTGGGCTTCTTACGGTATGTGACTGTGATGTAAACTTTGCGGTCCTTACTCAAGCTTTTACTATGAATAATAACTCTCGATTGCTGGCCGTTGTGATCCTGCTATGTGGCGTGATAGGCGTTGGTAGTGGCTATTATATGTTTCAAAAGAAGCATGATAATCTCGCCGATTTGGAAGCCGACTACAGCCTCACGGCTATGGAGCTTTTTCATGAGTATGAGGCTGACGAAAGCAAGGCCAATGGGGTATACCTCGACAAAGTAATACAGATTTCAGGTACGCTAGCCGAAAAAAGTAAGCTAGGAGAATCAGAAGTCGTATTATTTATCCGTCCAGAAGATGAGATTTTTGGCGTGAGTTGTGCGTTCAGCGGAGCTGATGCCAAAGCCGCCTTAGCCTTAGATGAAGGAACAGAGCTTTCGATCAAAGGCATCTGCACGGGTATCAATATGGATGTAAACTTAGTCCGCTGCGTAATCAATGAATAGACTCAGAGACACCCTGAATGCCCGCCTCGGCCTGATCGCTTTGATGGTTATGGGCTTATTTGCTTTGCAGTTTTCTGCCTGTGTGCATGAACCTACGATGATCGCACCTAATCCTATGGATTCGATGCCAGTTGATACGACTACCATCGATACCACAACGAGTAATTTGAGGGCCTGTGATCCTGATACGGTTTACTTTCAACAAGACGTCTTGCCGATTCTTGAGACAAGTTGTGCCGTAGGAGGCTGTCATGATGCTAGTAGCAGCGCCGCAGGGGTAATTCTTGATAGCTACGAGAATACAATCAAGACAACCGCCATTAAGCTTTCTGATCCTGCCTCAAGCGATATTTATGCAAGGATCACGACTATAGATCCAAATCTTAAAATGCCGATTCCTCCCGCACCGCCTCTTTTGGCTAGCGAGGCGGATTTGATCCTGAAGTGGATCGAACAAGGCGCCCAAGATTTAGTCTGCGATAAATTATTGGACTGTGATACAGCGGACGTGAGCTATGCCAATGTGGTCCAACCCATCCTGGTCGAGCGTAAATGTATCAGTTGTCATGATGACGATACGCCCGCAGCTGGTTTGAGCTTTCATACCTATGACCTACTAGTGGTAGTCGCTGAAAATGGTACTCTGCTTGGATCGATCGCTCATGATCCGGGTTTTGCTAAAATGCCCCCCAATGCCCCTAAAATCCCAGCTTGTGAAATCGCGCAAATCAGCGCCTGGATCGATGCCGGTACTCCTGACAATTAAACGTTCGGCAAAGCCGAATC